>NZ_JBSGXP010000065.1:0-43040 GCF_053610105.1 Kitasatospora sp. NPDC054939
GCCCGGACCCACGGCCACCCGGGCGCCGCCGCACCCCCCCGGGGTCCGGCGGCGCCCGCACCGCGTGGCGCGGGGCCTCAGGCCGAGCCGCTGCCGGTGCGCCGCCGCAGCAGCCAGATGCCGCCGAGCCCGCCGAGCACCAGGGCCGCGCCGCCGGCCAGCTGGGCCGGGTTCTCGGTGACGGAGCCGCCGAGGCCGGTGCTCATCGCGCCGTGCGGGGAGCCCGCGGCGCCGGACTGGCCGAGCGAGCCGGCCCATTCGCCCGCGGCCTGGCTCCAGCTCCCGGCGCTCTGGTCGGCCGATGGCAGGGTCACCGTGGTGACCGAGACGGTGGTCGAGAAGGCCGCCCCGTCGGGGCAGGTGCCGTCGACCTTGCTGTCGCCGCCGGCCTTGCCCACGAGCCGGGCGGAGCCGGTGTGCTTGCCGTCCGAGCCGAGGGTGAGGGTGGCGGGGCCGCCCTCGAAGGCCTGGGAGCTCGCGGTGATGGTCTTGGCGGTGGGCTTGTCGGACTTCTCGCAGGAGACCGTGACCGTCACGGTCTGGCCCGGTGCGGCCTGGGACGGGCTGACCGAGGCGGCGCCGTCCTTGGCCAGCGCGGTGGGGGCCGTCAGGCCGGTCAGCAGCGTCGCGCCGATCAGGGCGGCGGCGGCCGTACGCGTGGGGCGCATGCCGGAACCTCCGGGATTCTCGGGCGCAGCCGGGGACTCCGATGTCCACGTGATCGATCAACCACACCCAGTCAGCCACGACGCTAGGAGCCCTCCCCCGGGGCGGCCACCGCTCTGAGCCGTTCGGGGGAGAGCCGGTCACCCGGAGTGACCGTGCGGCGGATCAGAGATCCAGGTCGACCACGACCGGGGCGTGGTCCGAGGTGCCCTTGCCCTTGCGCGCCTCGCGGTCGACGTAGCTGTCGGTGACCGCCTCGACGAAGGGCTTGTTGCCGAAGGTGAGGTCGATCCGCATGCCGCGGTTCTTCGGGAAGGCGAGCTGGCGGTAGTCCCAGTAGGTGTAGGGGCGGTCGTACTTCAGCGGGCGGGGCAGGACGTCCTGCAGGCCGGCCTCGGTGAGCGCGGTGAGGGCGGCGCGCTCGGCGGGGGTGACGTGGGTGAGCCCCTCGAAGGCGGCGACGTCGAAGACGTCCGCGTCGGTGGGTGCGATGTTGAAGTCGCCGAGGACCGCGAAGGGGCGCGGGCCTGCGGCGTCGTCGGCGGCGACGTCCCGCAGGACCTTCAGCCACTCCAGCTTGTAGCGGTAGTGCGCGTGGTCGACCTCGCGGCCGTTGGGCACGTACACCGACCAGACCCGGACGGGGCCGCAGGTGGCGGCGACGGCGCGGGGCTCGACCTCGGGCAGCAGGGCGCCGTCGGCGAGGTAGCCGGGCTGGCCGGGCAGGCCGCGGACCACGTCGTCCAGGCCGATCCGGGAGACCACGGCGACACCGTTCCACCGGCCGGTGCCGTGGGCGGCGGTCTCGTAGCCCAGCTCGCGCACCTCCTCGAACGGGAAGGCGTCGGCGGCGCACTTGAGCTCCTGCAGGCAGAGCACGTCCGGCTTCGCGCTCTCCAGCCATTCGAGGAGCTTGGGCAGCCGCGCGGTGACGGAGTTGATGTTCCAGGTGGCGATGCGGACGGTCACGGCGGGCGGCCTTCCCGGGCTGAGCGGACGGGGGCGGGCGCCCGGCAGGACGCCCACCCCGAATCTACCTCCCGGCGCCGACAGCCCGGCCGTGGCGCCGAACCGCGGACCGGCCCGAGCGCGGCCCGGCGGGACCGGTTCCGCGGGCCCCGCCGGCGGCCCTCAGCGGGCGGGCCGCACCACCGCCGCCGCGCCGCCGCCGCGCCGCACGGGTTCGGCGGCGGCCACCCAGCGGCCGTCCGGCAGCCGCTCGACGCCGGTCGCGGCGCCGATCTCGGGGGTGGCGGCGAAGGCGTGGCCGAGTGCCTCCAGGCCGGCCCGCTCGGGCCCGGCGAGGTAGCCGGGCTCGGCCTGGGTGGCGGCGGCGTTGCGCTGGCTGGCGCGCGGGGCGGCGATGGCCTCGACCAGGCTGAGGCCGCGGTCGAGCCGCCCGAGCAGCACCTGCAGGGTGGTGGTGATGATGGTCGCGCCGCCCGGCGAGCCGGTGGCCAGGACGGGCACGCCGTCGCGCAGCACCACGGTCGGGGAGAGCGAGGAGCGGGGCCGCTTGCCGGGGCCGGGAAGGTTGGGGTCGGGCACCCCGGGGGTGAGCGGGGTGAAGCTGAAGTCGGTCAGCTCGTTGTTGAGCAGGAAGCCGCGTCCGGGGACGGTGATGCCGCTGCCACCGGTCTGCTCGATGGTGAGCGTGTACGAGACGACGTTGCCCCACTTGTCGGCGACGGTGAGGTGGCTGGTGGACAGGCCCTCGTACGGTTCGGCCGCGTCGGCCGGGCCGGCGCTCGCGCAGGCGGCCGGGTGGCGCGGGTCGCCGGGGGCGAGCGGGCTGGTGAGCGCCCGGTCGGGGCGGATCAGGCAGGCCCGGGCGGCGGCGTGCGGGGTGGAGAGCAGTTCGCGGACCGGGACGTCGGTGAACCGCGGGTCGCCGACCCAGCGGTTGCGGTCGGCGAAGGAGATCCGGGAGGCCTCCAGGAAGCGGTGCTGGTACTCGGTGGCGCCGAGCCCGGCGAGTTCGCCGGTCTGCTCCAGGATGCCGAGCGCCTCGCCGACGGTGGTGCCGCCGGAGCTGGACGGCGCGATGGAGTAGATGTCGTAGTCGCGGTAGGCGACGTGGGTGGGGCGCTGGACGTTGACCCGGTAGCCGGCCAGGTCGACGGCGTCCACCTTGCCGGGCCGGGCGGTGCGGCCGGAGGCGGGGTCGACCGGCGGGTGCTGGATGGTCCGGACGATCTCGCCGGCGAGGGCGCCCCGGTAGAGGGCCCGGCTGCCCTCCTTGGCGAGCAGCCGGTAGGTGCCGGCCAGATCGGGGTTGCGGAAGGTGGAGCCGACGACGGGCAGCGCGCCGCCGGGCAGGAAGAGCTTGGCGGTGTCGGGGAAGTCCTTGAAGCGGGCCTGGTTGAGCGCGGTCTGCTCCTGGAACGTCCGGTCGACGGTGAAGCCCTTGGCGGCGAGCCGCTCGGCGGGCTTGAGGGCCTCGGCGAAGGAGCGCCGGCCCCAGCGGTCGACGGCGGTCTCCCAGGTCGCCGGGGCGCCCGGCACGCCGACCGAGAGCCCGCTGGTGACGGCGTCGGGGAACGGGATCGGCTTGCCGTTCTCCAGGAAGAGCGTCTCGTCGGCGGTCCGGGAGGCGGTCTCGCGGCCGTCGATGGTGTGCACCCGGCCGGTGGCGGCCTCGTAGTAGACGAAGTAGCCGCCTCCGCCGATGCCCGCCGAGTACGGCTCGGTGACCCCGAGCGCGGCGGCGACGGCGACGGCCGCGTCGACCGCGTTGCCGCCCTTGCGCAGCACCTCGATCCCGGCGGCGGTGGCGTCGGCGTCGACGCTGGCCACCGCCCCGCCCCAGCCGACCGCCTCGGGCACCTTGGGCGGGGCGTCGGCGGCCCCGGCGGGGGCGGCGACGGAACAGACCAGGGCGGTGGCGAGCAGCAGGGGCGGGGCGATGCGGGCGGTGGCTCTCATCCGGATCCTCCTGAGTCGGCGTCAGCACCGTTGTTTCACAGGAGACATGATCAGGACAACCACACCGCGCGGGGCGGCGCCGGCGGGTGCTCGCAGGGTCGCGCCGGACCGGGCGGGGCTGTGCAGACACCCCCTACGACAGGCTGCGCTCCACCCGGCGGCGCTTGATCGTGCGGAAGCGGCGGGCCACCTGCCGGGCGAGGTCGGCCGCGCCGACCAGGCCGGCGTCGTTGCCCAGGGCGGCGTGCACGATGGTGGCCTCGGGCCGGAAGCCGCGGCCGGTCAGGGTGCGCCGGAAGGTGTCCCGGGCCGGTCCGAGCAGCAGGTCGCCGGCCTCGGAGACGCCGCCGCCGATCACGAAGCGGCCCGGGTCGAGCCCGGCGGCCAGGTTGGCGATGCCGACGCCCAGCCAGGTGCCGACCTCGTACAGCAGTTCGGTGGCCATCGGGTCGCCGGCCCGGGCGGCCTCGGTGACCAGCGGGCCGGTGATGCCGTCCACCTCGCCGCCGGCCCGGGCGAGCAGCGGCTGCACGGTCGGGGACTCCTCGGCGACCAGCTCGCGGGCGTCGCGGACCAGCGCGTTGCCCGAGGAGTACTGCTCCCAGCAGCCCCGGTTGCCGCACGGGCAGCGGTGCCCGCCCGGCATCACCTGCATGTGGCCGAACTCGCCCGCCAGCCCGTACTTGCCCCGGTCGACGTAGCCGTCGCGGACGACGGCGCCGCCGATTCCGGTGCCGAGGGTGAGCATCACCATGTGGTCCTCGCCGCGCCCGGCGCCGAAGCGCCATTCGGCCCAGGCGGCGGCGTTGGCGTCGTTCTCGACGATCACCGGGAAGCGCAGCCGTTCGCCGAGCGCCTCCTGCAGCGGTTCGTTGCGCCAGTTGAGGTGGGGGGCGAAGAGCACCCGGGAGCGCTCGGCGTCGACCCAGCCGGCGGCGCCGACGCCCACCGCGTGGACGTCGTGCCGGTCGGCGAGCTGCAGCACCAGGTCGACGATGACGTCCTCGACGACCTTCGGGCTCTTGCTCTTGTCCGGGGTGTCGGTGCGCAGCTTCTCCACCACCCGGCCCTCGCCGTCCACCACCCCGGCGACCACCTTGGTGCCGCCGATGTCGACGCCGATGGTGGGCAGGCGCAGGATGCTCGCCGGCAGGGCGCGGCGGCGGCGCTCGGCGCGCGGGCCGAGGCCGAGCAGGGTGGGCAGGACGGGGGGCCGGGTGGTGCCGCCGGTGCTGGTCACGGCTGCGGACGCTCCTCGGGGGTCGGGGGCTGGGTGCGGGCGAGCTCGTGGGTCAGCTCGGCGAGGTCGGAGCCGCCCGCCATCTCGGTGGTGAGCCGTTCGAGGCCGATCTCCGCCCGGGGGTGGCTGCCGACCGCGGTGCCGCGGCGCAGCAGGGTGAAGTGGTCGCCGACCAGGTGCGCGTGGTGCGGGTTGTGGGTGATCAGGACGACCCCGAGGCCGGCGTCGCGGGCGGCGGTGACGTACTTGAGGACCACCCCGGACTGCTTGACGCCGAGGGCGGCGGTCGGCTCGTCGAGGATCAGCACCCGGGCCCCGAAGTGGACGGCCCTGGCGATGGCGACGCACTGGCGCTGGCCCCCGGAGAGGGTGCCGATGGGCCGGTCGACGTCGTGCAGGTCGATGCCCATCCGGGCGAGCGCCTCGCGGGTGGTGGCGCGCATGCCGTCGGCGTCGAGCCGCAGGCCGCCCCAGCGCTTGTGGCCCTGCTCGGAGCCGAGGAAGAAGTTCCGCCAGACGGGCATCAGCGGGACGACCGCGAGGTCCTGGTAGACCGTGGCGATGCCGCGGTCGAGGGCCTGGCGCGGGGAGGTCAGCCGGACCTCCTCGCCGCCGATGGTGTAGCGGCCCTCGTCGTGCTGGTGCAGCCCGGCGATGATCTTGATGAGGGTGGACTTGCCGGCGCCGTTGTCGCCCAGTACGCAGCTGATCTCGCCGGCCCGCAGGGTCAGCGAGACGTCGCGCAGCGCGCGCACCGAGCCGTAGGTCTTGCCGACGCCCGTCAGGGAGAGCAGCTCGGTCATCGCGGCCCCCGCTCGGCCCGGCGCTTGACCCAGGAGTTGAGCAGCGCGGCGAGCAGCAGCATCGCCCCGAGGAAGAACTTGAACCAGTCCGGGTTCCACTGCGCGTACACGATGCCCTTGCTGGTCATGCCGAAGATCAGGGCGCCCAGCGCGGAGCCGAGCACCGAGCCGTAGCCGCCGGTGATCAGGCAGCCGCCGATGACGGCCGCGACGATGTAGATGAGCTCGTTGCCGACGCCCTCGCCGGACTGCACGGTGCCGAAGGAGAACAGCAGGTGCTGGCCGAGCACCCAGGCGCCGAAGCCGACGCCCAGGTAGAGAACGGTCTTGGTGAGCGCGACCGGCACGCCGACCGCGCGGGCGGCCTGGGCGTCGCCGCCGACCGCGAAGACCCAGTTGCCGAAGCGGGTGCGCAGCAGCACCCAGCTGCCGACCACCAGCAGGCCGAGCCACCACCAGACGGTGGCCTTGACGGTCAGTCCGCCGACGGTGATCTCGGAGGCGAACAGCCAGCGGCAGGAGGCGAAGCCCTCCATGTCGGAGATCGGCCTGGTGGCGACCGTCCCGGAGACCAGCTTGGTGATGCCGAGGTTGGCGCCGGTGAGCATCAGGAAGGTGCCGAGCGTGACGATGAAGCTGGGCAGTCGGGTCCGGCTGAGCATCCAGCCGTTGAAGCCGCCGACGGCGAGCACGGTCAGCAGCGACACCAGGACGCCGACCCAGGTCACCGCGGTCAGCTGGTAGCTGACCATCGAGGAGGTGAGGGCGGCGGTGGTCACCAGGACGCCCGCGGAGAGGTCGAACTCGCCGCCGATCATCAGCAGCGACACCGGGACGGCCATGATGCCGATGGTGGAGGCGGCGTACAGCACGGTGCCGAGCGAGGAGAGCCGCAGGAAGCTGTCGGCGGTCGCCGAGAAGACCAGGAACACCGCGACGGCCGCGATCAGCGCGCCCAGTTCCGGACGGGCCAGCGCCCGGCGCAGCGCGGCCGGGCGGTCCTGGGCGAGGACGTCGGTGGTGCTCACCTGGTCCCCCTCGCGACGTACGCGGCGAGCGCGTCGGCGTTGTCCCGGGTGAGGATCTGCGGGCCGGTCAGGACGGGCTTGCCGCCGCCGAGCACGTCGAGGTTGTAGCGGTACAGCCAGAGCAGGTCGACGCCCTGGTAGCCCTGGAGGTACGGCTGCTGGTCGACGGCGAAGCCGATGCCGCCGGACTTCAGGCCGTCCACCACCTGGGGGTTGAGGTCGAAGGTGTCGAGCTCGACCGCGCGCCGGGCGTCCTGGATCGCCTGCAGCCCGGTGGCGGCCATCGGGGCGGAGAGGGTGAGTACGGTGTCGATCGCCGGGTCGGCCTGGAGCTTGGCGGAGACGGCGGCGCGGGCGTCGGGCATGTTGACGCCGTCGACGTAGAGGATCTGCAGCGAGCCGCCCGCGGTCGCCCGGGCGCCGGAGCAGCGCTGCTCCTGGCCGACGTTGCCCTGCTCGTGGATGACGCACAGCACGTTCGTGCGCCCGCGCCCGGCGAGGGCGGTGCCGGCGGCCTGCCCGGCGGTGGTCTCGTCCTGCCCGATGTGGGTGAGCGCACCGTACTTGGCGGAGTACTCCTGGCCGGAGTTGACGGTGATGACCGGGATGCCCGCGGCCTTCGCCTTGAGCAGGACGTCCCCGAGGGCGTCGCCCTTGGCGAGGGTGACCAGCAGGCCGTCGACGCGCTGGTCGATCGCCGCCTGGACGAGCTGGACCTGACCCTGGGTCTGGGCGTCGTTGGAGTACAGGAAGGTGATGTTGTCCTTGGCGGCGGCCTGCTCGGCGCCCTTGCGCACGGTGTCCCAGAAGGCGTCGCCGGCACCGGCGTGGGTCACCATGGCGACCTTCCAGCGCGGGGTGTCGACGGCCGCGCCGCCGGCCGCCGCGGCCCTGCTGCGGGCCTGCTCGGCGCGGAGTCCTCCGGTACTGCTGCAACCGGCGAGGCCTGCGACCAGCGCCAGGACGGCGACGGCGGGCCAGAGCCGGCGGTTGGGGCGAAAGCGGGTATTGCTCATCCCCATAGTCTCGCTGGCCGCCGGGAGTGCGATCGCACCGCCTCGCCCTCGGCGGGCGTCCGTCCGGACGGTATCGTGCCCCTCCCGGGGCATTCCTGGGAGATCACCGGGTGCTGGGCGGGCCGCGGGCCCACGAGGTGGCAGGATGGGTCCGGCCTGGGAGCGGTTCGGCGCGTCGGACGTGACGTTCCTCTCAGGTTCCGCTCAGATATGGACGGCAACCGATCCGCCGGTCCGTACCGTCTGATGCGATGGAGCGCGGCCGGGCAAGTGGGAGCCCGGGCGGCTTGCAACCCGGATACGAGAACTCGATGCAACTGACAGGTACCCCCTTCTTCGTCCTCACGGTGATCCTCGTGCCGATCTCGATCGCCGTGGCGCTGTTCTTCTGGGGACGCGTCAAGGGCCCGCGGCCGGTGCGGATCCTGTCCCGCCTGGTGATGATCCTGTTCTCGCAGGTCACCGCGGTGCTGATGGTCTTCGTGATGGTCAACAACGCCAACCTGATCTACGGCAGCTGGGACGACCTGCTCGGCACCGGCAACCATGTCCGGGCCGTGCCGCCCGTCCCGACGGCCGACCCGGCGCCCAGCGCCTCCGGCAGCGCCGGCGCCGCGCCGGAGACCAAGGCCCCGCCGAAGGCCCTGCAGGCGTTCCGCGGCGTGGACGACCCCAAGGTGCCGGGCGACGTGAAGAAGACCGACCTCAAGGGCCAGGTCTCCGGCGTCGACGGCGAGGTGCTGGTCTGGCTGCCGCCGCAGTACGACGACCCGGCGTTCAAGGACCGGAAGTTCCCGGTCGTCGAGCTGATCCCGGGTTACCCGGGCTCCTCGTCCACCTGGTACGGCACGCTGAAGGTCTCCGAGCAGCTGAAGCCGCTGATGCAGCAGGGCAAGGTGGCCCCGTTCATCCTGGTCTCGCCGCGCACCCTGCTGCTCGACAAGCACCGCGACACCGGCTGCGCCAACGTGCCGGGCGTGGTCAACGCCGACGCGTGGCTCTCCCGGGACGTCCCGCAGATGGTGATCGACAACTTCCGGGCCGACCCGGACCCGGCCCGCTGGGCGGTGGCCGGCTACTCGGCGGGCGCCCACTGCGCCACCAAGCTGGCCGTCTCCCACCCCGACCGCTACCGGGCCGGCATCAGCCTCTCCGGCTACAACGACCCGGCCGCCGAGCCGGAGTCGCTGACCGGCAAGGACGCGGCCCTGCGCGAGGCCCACAACCCGGTCAACATCCTGAAGAAGGCCGCCACTCCCCCGAACGTGGCGCTCTACATGAGCGGCAACAAGGGCGACGGCTACGAGGGCGCGGTCGCGGTGAAGGACGCCGCCAAGGCCCCGACCACCGTCACCCCGGTCGAGACCACCGGACCGCACGCCAGCGACACCTGGAAGCCTTTGCGGCCGGGCGCCTTGGCGTGGGCTCCCAGGGGGACGCCGGGCACGCCGTATGGCCTCGCGTCACATCCACCCGGCCCCCGCCTGGAGCTCTCGGGGGGGGGCGCCGGCGTACGGTGAGGCGAGTTCCAGCGCCAGGTAGAAGTCCACCCGGTCCTCCAGCCGGGAGAGGTCCCGCCCGGTCAGCTCCTCGATCCGGCCGATCCGGTAGCGCAGCGTGTTGACGTGCACGTGGAGCTGGGCGGCGCAGCGCGTCCAGGAGCCGTCCGAACGGAGGAACGCCTCCAGGGTGCGGACCAGGTCGGCCTGGTGCTCGATGTCGTACGCGATGACCTTGTCGAGCAGCCGGCTGCGGAAGGCGCGGCGGACCTCGTCGGGCACCGCGGCCAGCAGCAGGACGTGCGAGGCCAGCTCCTCGGGGCCGGCCACGCAGACCCGGCCGACCCGGGCGGCGGCGATCCGGCGGGCGTGCCGGGCCTCCTCCAGGGCGCCGCGCAGGCCGCCGGCCTCGGAGGCGGGCGCCGACACGCCGAGGGTGATCCGGCCCTCGGAGCCCAGGCCGGCCTCCAGCGGGGCGAGCAGGTCGCGCAGGGTGTCGGCGGGCACGGTGCTGTCGAGGGCGGGCATCACCACCACGGCGCCACTGCCGGAGGCGGCGACCAGGGCGCGGTCGGTGGTGTCGGTCAGCGCCTCCTCCAGCACCGCCCGGACGACGCCCTCGGGCAGGCCGGTGCCGTCGGCGCTGAGCACCAGCCAGGAGCCGTCCGGCACCTGCGGGCGGGGCTCGGGTGTCTCGTAGCGGGCGGCCATCGCCGAGGAGGCGTACAGCGTGCGGCTGATCTCGGCCGGGTCGGCGTCGCGCTGCAGCAGGGTGAGCACCTCGTCGGCGAGGCGGCGGCGCAGCCGGCGGCCCTCGTCGCGGCGCTGGCGCTCGGCGGCGACCAGCCGGGCGAGGTTCTCGGCGAGCTGCTGGCGCTTGGGGCTCCACTCGGTGACGTCGCCCGCGACGGCGAGCATCCAGTCGGCGAGCGGCGCCTCGGTGTCGGCCGAGGCGGGGGCGGGCAGCAGCGAGTACGAGCCGGTGAGCAGCCGGGCCCGGTGCGGGGGGCGGCGGCGCTGGCGCTGGGCGCCGAGGTGGGCGCGGACCAGCTGGTCGCGGTCCTCGGCGGTGAGCTTGTCGGCCGGTCCGGCGATCACGGCGCCGGTCGGGGTGAGCACCCAGCAGTCGAGGTCGAGGTCGCCGCCGAGCAGGTCGAGGACAGCGTCCAGGCCGCCGCCGCCGGCCGCGGAGACCAGCAGCCGGTGCCGGTCGACCAGGGCCGCGAGGTCGGCGGCGCGGTCGGCGGAGACCTGCCGGCCGATGAACTCGGTGACGGTGCCGAAGGCGATGTCGTCCGGTACCGCCAACAGGGGCATGCGGTGGCGCCGACACGCCTCGACGAGGTCCTCCGGGACGGGGCCGACCTCGGCCTCGCCGGCGGCCAGGGCGACGGCGCCGCCGGCCACGATGGTGCGCACGAACCGTTCGGAGTCCTCCGGGCCGGTCCGCCACAGCATGCCGGTGAGCACCAGCTCGCCGCCGTGCAGGTAGCGCCCCGGGTCGTGCAGATCCGTGGTCATGACACCGCTGACCTGCCGGTCCAGCTCGTCCTCGGCCGCGAGCAGCCGCAGTCGCGGTGCTCCGGGAGCGAGCAGGTCACGGACGCGCATCCGCGGACTCCTTCGGCTGGGTGGGGGGGGTGGGGTGGGGCCCCTGGCCGGGAAGCCGGGGCTCACAGTGTGCACGAGAAGTCGTGCTCGGTGTTACGTACCGACGGCCGCCCGGATCACGGGCCCGTAGCTTCGCCGTCACGGCCGGATTACGGTCGTAGGTAGCGCCCGGACAACAGCTGGGCTGCGCAATTGTCCTCCTTAGAGGAACGTACAGGATGGCGGGGCGACCCACAGCCGGGGCTTCATGCCATCGGTGACTCCCAGTGGCCCCCGTCACAGGGGTTCACTGGCCATACGCCGTCGGACACACCGAGGTGACCAGGACACGACGCCGAGGCAACGAGGCGGTTGCCAGGTCCGGACACCGAGCTCCGGGCACTGTGCCCACCGGTCCGGCAGGCGACGACTTGAGGAGACACCCGCATGGAGTTCCTTCGGCCCGCCACCTGGGACGAGGCACTCGCGGCGAAGGCTGAGTACCCGACCGCGCTGCCCATCTCGGGCGGTACGGACGTCATGGTCGAGATGAACTTCGACGTGCACCGGCCATCCGCGATTCTCGACCTGAACCGCATCACCGAGCTGGCCCAGTGGGAGAACGACGGCAGCGTCGTGAAGCTCGGCGCCTCGGTGCCGTACACCCGGATCATCGACGAGCTGTCCGGCCCCCTGCCGGGCCTGGCCCTGGCCGCCCACACGGTCGGCTCGCCGCAGATCCGCAACCGCGGCGGCGTCGGCGGCAACCTCGGCGCGGCCTCCCCGGCCGGCGACTCGCACCCCGCGCTGCTGGCGGCCGGGCGCGACGTCTTCGTCGAGGCGGCCTCGGTGCGCGGCACCCGGCTGATCCCGATCGACGACTTCTACGTCGGTGTGAAGCGCAACAGCCTGGAGGCCGACGAGCTGATCCGCGCGGTGCACATCCCGGTCGCCGACGGACCCCAGCAGTTCTCGAAGATCGGCACCCGCAACGCGATGGTCATCGCGGTCTGCGCCTTCGGCTTCGCCCTTCACCCGAAGGACGGCACCGTCGGCACCGGTATCGGTTCGGCTGCCCCCACGCCGCGCCGCGCCGTCGAGGCCGAGGAGTACCTGCAGGGCGTGCTCGCCGAGCGCGGCCTGTGGGAGTCGGGCGACCTGCTGGGCACCGAGGTGATCCAGAAGTTCGGCGAGCTGGTGAAGGCCGCCGCCTCGCCGATCGACGACGTCCGGGGTACCGCCGACTACCGGCGGCACGCGCTGGCCGTGATGGCCCGCCGCACCCTCACCTGGACCTGGAACGACTACAGCAAGCAGATCAGGAGCGCGGCATGAGGGTCACTTTCACCGCCAACGGCAAGCCGGTGGAGGCGGACGACGTCTGGGAGGGCGAGAGCCTGCTCTACGTCCTGCGCGAGCGCGTCGGCCTGCCCGGTTCGAAGAACGCGTGCGAGCAGGGCGAGTGCGGCTCCTGCACGGTGTACCTGGACGGCACCCCGGTCTGTTCGTGTCTGGTCGCGGCCGGACAGGTGCAGGACCGCGAGGTCCGCACCGTCGAGGGCCTGGCCGACGAGAACGGCGAGCTGGGCCTCGTCCAGCAGGCGTTCATCGACGCCGGCGCCGTGCAGTGCGGTTTCTGCACCCCCGGCCTGCTGGTGCAGACCGACGCGCTGCTGGCGCAGGACGCCCAGCCGAGCGACTCCGACATCCGCGAGGCGCTCTCCGGCAACCTCTGCCGCTGCACCGGTTACGAGAAGATCATGGACGCGGTGCGGCTCGCCTCCGCCCGCAAGTGCACTGCCGAGGGGGCAGGCGAATGAGCACCCGAACGATTCAGGGCCAGAAGAACCTGCAGGACATCCGGCAGGCCTCCAAGGACGGCATCGGCGGCTCGCCGCTGCGCCCGGACGGCACGCTGAAGGTCAAGGGCGAGTTCGCCTACTCGTCCGACATGTGGCACGAGGACATGCTCTGGGGCATGGCGCTGCGCTCGCCGCACCCCCGGGCCAACATCCTCTCCGTGGACATCTCCGAGGCCCTGAAGGTCCCCGGCGTCCAGGCGGTGCTGACCCACGAGGACATCCCCGGCTCGAAGTTCTACGGCCTGGAGATCCAGGACCAGCCGGCCCTGGCGATCGACAAGGTCCGCTACCACGGTGAGGCGATCGCGCTGGTCGCGGCCGACCACCCGGAGACGGCCCGCCGCGCGGTGAAGAAGATCAAGGTCGAGTACGAGGTGCTCACCCCGCTCACCACCGAGGAGCAGTGCCTCGACCCCGAGACCCACGGCTACGTGCACGAGCCGCACGAGTACAAGTCGCACGGGTACGGCAACATCTGCCACGAGCAGAAGCTGGTCTCCGGCCTCGGCGTGACCGACGAGGTGCGCGCGCTGGCGGACGTCGTGGTGAAGGGCACCTACGAGGTCGGCATGCAGGACCAGGCCTTCCTCGGCCCCGAGTCCGGCCTGGCCGTGCCCGCCGAGGACGGCGGCGTCGACCTCTACATCGCCACCCAGTGGCTGCACGTGGACCGCCAGCAGATGGCTCCCGTGCTGGGCCTGCCGGAGGAGAAGGTCCGGCTCACCCTGGCGGGCGTCGGTGGCGCGTTCGGCGGCCGCGAGGACCTGTCGATGCAGATCCACGCCTGCCTGCTGGCGATGCACACCGACAAGCCGGTCAAGATCGTCTACGCCCGCGACGAGTCCTTCTTCGGCCACGTGCACCGCCACCCGGCGAAGATGTACTACGAGCACGGCGCCACCCGCGACGGCAAGCTGGTCTACGCCGACGCCCGGATCGTGCTGGACGGCGGCGCCTACGCCTCCGCCTCGCCCGCCGTCGTCGGCAACGCCGCCTCGCTCGGCCACGGCCCGTACGTGATCCCGAACGTGCGGATGCACGCCATCGCGCTCTACAGCAACAACCCGAGCTGCGGCGCCATGCGCGGCTTCGGCGCGGTGCAGGCCGCGTTCGGCTACGAGACCCAGATGGACCGCCTCGCGGTCGAGCTGGGCATGGACCCGGTCGAGCTGCGCCAGCTGAACGCCATGTCCGAGGGCGACTACATGCCCACCGGCCAGCAGATCGACTCGCCGGCCCCGGTCGCCGAGCTGCTGCAGCGGGTCAAGGACATGCCGCTGCCGCCGCCGCTCGACCTGGAGAACCTGGACATCCGCCAGGTGCCGGGCGCGCTGTCGAACACCTCGCACGGCGAGGGCATCGTCCGCGGCATCGGCTACTCCGTCGGCATCAAGAACGTCGGCTTCTCCGAGGGCTTCGACGACTACTCCACCGCCCGGGTGCGCCTGGAGGTGATCGGCGGCGAGCCGGTCGCCATGGTGCACACCGCGATGGCCGAGGTCGGGCAGGGCGGTGTCACCGTGCACGCCCAGATCGCCCGCACCGAGCTGGGCGTGGAGCAGGTGACGATCCACCCCGCCAACACCGAGGTCGGCTCGGCCGGCTCCACCTCCGCCTCCCGCCAGACCTACATGACGGGCGGCGCGGTGAAGCTCGCCGCCGAGGCGGTCAAGGCCGCGCTGATCGAGAAGGGCCGCCGCCGCTACGGCTGGGAGCACCGCGACATCGACCTGGTCGGCGGCAAGGTGGTCTCGGAGTCGGCCGGCGTCCTGGTCCCCATGGTCGACCTGCTCGGCGACGAGGCGATCGACCTCACCCGGGAGCACCACCACCGTCCGACCGTCCCCTTCGACAAGGAGACCGGACAGGGCTTCGGCCACGTCCAGTACACCTTCTGCGCCAACCGCGCGGTCGTCGACGTGGACGTCGAGCTCGGCCTCGTCAAGGTCGTGGAGCTGACCGCCGCCCAGGATGTGGGCAAGGCGCTCAACCCGCTGTCG
Source organism: Kitasatospora sp. NPDC054939 (assembly GCF_053610105.1). Lineage (NCBI taxonomy): Bacteria > Bacillati > Actinomycetota > Actinomycetes > Kitasatosporales > Streptomycetaceae > Kitasatospora > Kitasatospora sp. NPDC054939. The sequence goes on from NZ_JBSGXP010000065.1 coordinate 14,630, forward strand.
GTCGTCGGCCAGATCCAGGGCGGCTGCACCCAGGCGCTCGGGCTCGCCGTGATGGAGGAGATCGTGGTCAAGGACGGGAAGGTGCGCAACGCGTCCTTCACCGACTACCTGATCCCCACCATCCTGGACACCCCGCCGATCCCGGTGGACATCCTGGAGCTCCCCGACCCCAACGCCCCGTACGGGCTGCGCGGCGTGGGCGAGGCCCCCACCGTCTCGGCGACGCCGTCCATCGTGGCCGCCATCCGCAACGCCACCGGCCTGGCGCTCAACCGGATCCCGGTCCGGCCCGAGCACCTCACCGACACGCTGTGAGACCTCCCCGGGGCGGCGACCGTCTTCCCCGCCGCCCCGGGGCGCACCACCGCACCACGGAAACCGAGAAGACAATGCACCAGTCCGCTGCCTCTCCCACGCCGGGGCTCTGCAGCGCCCTGCACCACCCTGCGCACGCCGTGAGTCGAATCGTCCCCCTGTGCCACTCCGTTGACTGGCTGTCAGGTCGGCTCGCCCACCCCAACCCCCTTTGACACTTGGGAGTGGACATGACCCGGATCCCCACGGAGACCGGCACCACTGAAGACAGACCCGCCGACGACGACGCCCCCACGTCGACCTCGGCCACACCACCGAGGAACGCGGTCGACGCGTACTTCAAGATCTCGGCCCGGGGCTCGACCTTCGGCAACGAGCTGCGCGGCGGCCTCACCACCTTCATGGCGATGGCCTACATCCTGCTGCTCAACCCGATCCTGCTGTCGGGCGCCGACAAGAACGGCCTCCACCTGGACCACGTGCAGCTGACCACCGCCACCGCGCTGGCCGCCGCCGTCACCACGATCCTGCTCGGCGTCGTCGGCAACGTGCCGCTGGCCGCCGCGGCCGGCCTCTCGGTCTCGGGCGCCATCTCGGCGATCGTCGTGCCGCACACCACCTGGCCGCAGGCCATGGGCCTCTGCGTGATCTACGGCCTGCTGATCGTGCTCCTGGTGGTCTCCGGCCTCCGCGAGAAGATCATGAACGGCATACCCCTGCCGATCAAGCACGCGATCACCATCGGCATCGGCCTCTTCATCGCCCTGATCGGCCTCAACAAGGCCGGCTTCGTCTTCCAGGGCAAGGGTCCGCTGCTGTCGCTGGGCCCCACCGGTGAGCTGGCCGGCTGGCCCGTCCTGATCTTCTGCCTCACCCTGCTGTCCATCTTCATCCTGCTGACCCGCAACGTCCGCGGCGCGATCCTGATCGGCCTGGCCGGCGGCACCGTGCTGTCGTTCATCGTGACGGCGGTCGCCGGGATCGACGACAAGGTCTGGGGCCTGCAGGTGCCCAAGTGGCCCGGCAGCCCGGTGGACTCCCCCGACTTCGGGCTCTTCGGCGACGTCGACCTGTTCGGCGCCTTCGGCAGCCAGGGCATGGGCGCGATCAGCGCCTCGGTGGCCGTCTTCACCCTGGTGCTGGCCGGCTTCTTCGACGCGATGGCGACCATCATCGGCGTCGGCACCGAGGCCGGGCTCGCCGACAAGCAGGGCCGGATGCCCGGTCTGAGCAAGGCCCTGTTCGTGGACGGCGCGGGCGGCGCGATCGGCGGTGCCGCCGGGGCCTCCGGCCAGACCGTCTTCGTCGAGTCCGCCACCGGCGTCGGCGAGGGCGCCCGCACCGGGCTCGCCTCGGTGGTCACCGGTGCGTTCTTCACCCTGATGCTCTTCTTCACCCCGATCGCCGGCATGGTGCCGGTCCAGGTCGCCTCCGCCGCCCTCGTCGTCATCGGCTCGATGATGATGAGCCAGGCCCGGCACATCGACTGGGCCGACCGCGAGGTCGCCATCCCCGCCTTCCTCACCTGCGTGCTGATGCCGTTCACCTACAGCATCACCGCCGGTGTCGCCGCCGGTGTCATCACCTACTGCGCGATCAAGGCCGGCCGCGGCAAGTGGCGCGAGCCCGGTCCGCTGATGTGGATCCTCACCGTGGTCTTCGTCGTCTACTTCGCCCTCACGCCGATCAAGGACTGGCTGGGCGTGCACTAGTCGCGGTTCCGCCGCCGTACGGGGATCGTTCTCCGTACGGCGGCACCTCCCGTTACCCTCGAAAGCGCCAAGGAGCACCGGAAATGCACGACATCGCCGAGCAGCTGCAGGCCTGGCACGCGTCCGGCCGCTCCTTCGCCGTGGCCACGGTGGTCGGCGTCTCCGGCAGCGCCCCCCGCGACCCCGGCGCCGCGCTCGCCGTCGACGCGGCGGGAGAGGCGATCGGGAGCGTCTCCGGCGGCTGCGTCGAGGGCGCCGTGTACGAGCTGTGCCGCGAGGCCGTCGAGTCCGGCACGCCCGTGCTGGAGCGCTTCGGCTACAGCGACGAGGACGCCTTCGCGGTCGGCCTCACCTGCGGCGGCACCCTCGACGTCTTCGTCCAGCCGGTGGTGCCCGGCAGCGACCCCGGCATCGACGCCGGCATCGCCTACATCGCCTCCGGCACCCCGGTCGCCCTGGCCCGGGTCGTCGCCGGCCCCGCCGGGAACCTGGTCGGCGCCGCCGTCGCGGTCACCGCCGACACCCACCACGGCACGCTCTCCCCCGCCGCCGCCCTCCCGGCCCCGGCCACCCGGGCCGCAGCCGGGGGGACCCCCGCCGCGCGCCCCCTCCTGCTCGCCCTGGAGCGCGCGGTCGTCGCCGAGGCCCGGGCCATGCTGGACGCCGGCCGCACCGGCCGGGTCGTCCTCGGCCTCGACGGGCGCCCCTGCGACGAGGAGGGGCAGGGCACCGTCACCGTCTTCGTCGAGTCGTACGTCCCCGCGCCCCGGATGCTGGTCTTCGGCGCCATCGACTTCGCCGCCGCCGTGGTGCGGATCGGCAAGTTCCTCGGCTACCACGTCACCGTCTGCGACGCCCGCCCGGTCTTCGCCACCGAACGGCGCTTCCCCGACGCCGACCGGGTCGTCGTCGACTGGCCGCACCGCTACCTCGACTCCCAGCTGGACCGCCTCGACGGCCGCACGGTGATCTGCGTCCTCACCCACGACGCCAAGTTCGACATCCCGCTGCTGGAGCGCGCCCTGCGGCTGCCGGTCGGCTACGTCGGCGCGATGGGCTCCCGCCGCACCCACCGCGACCGCAACACCCGGCTGCGCGAGGTCGGCCTCACCGACGCCGAGATCGCCCGGCTGCGCTCCCCCATCGGCCTCGACCTCGGCGCCCGCACCCCCGAGGAGACCGCCGTCTCGGTCGCCGCCGAGATCGTCGCCCACCGCCGCGGCGGCAGCTGCCTGCCGCTCAGCCGCGGCGACGGCCCGATCCACCGCGACCTGGCCCGCGCCGAGGAGCCGGCCGCCGCCCCCAGCGCGGCCTGACCCGCGCCGGACGCCGGTCGGCTCAGCGGGTCACCACGGTGTGCGCCTCGCAGATCAGCGGCCGGGCGGTGGGCATCCCGATCTCCTCCAGGATGGGCCGCAGCACCGCCGAGAAGCGTTCGAAGGCCTCCACCGACTCCCAGACGTCCGTGATGTGCCAGCCGCCGCCCGGCGTCTCCCCCGCCGCGTGGACGATCAGACCGGGCACCGGCCAGTCCGAGGGCTCGTGCAGGCCCGCACCGCCGGTGAGCCGGTCGACCGCCTCCTCGTACTGGGCGCGGGTGACGTCGGAGAACTCGAACGAGACGATGACCGGCACGGGGCTGCTCCTGTCCGCGGGGACGCTGTCGCCCTCCAGTGCAGCCCCGCCGCGTTCCACCGGCCATCCCGGCACGGCAGCCGGGTGACGGGCTCAGCCCAGCGCTCGGACCCGCTCCGCGACCGGCCGCAGCTCCTGCTCGGTCTCGTCGTACTCCACCCGCTGGCCCTCGGTGAGCAGCCGCCCGCCGTCGGCGTCCGCGACGATCGAGTCGAAGTACACCGTCAGCTCCGGCCCGCCGCCGTCCGGCGCGATCGTCCCGTAGCCGTGGTCCGCGTGGTACGCCTTCACCGTTCCGGTCGCCATGGCGGCCTCCTCCGTGTCTCGTGGACGTGAACGCCCCAGGAGTACCAAACGCCGCTGCCCGATCCCCGGGACACGCCCGGCCGCCCGGTCAATCCGCCGTCCCCGCGGGGACGACCCACCGCGTGGGCTGGCCGGTGACCGCGGCGATCATGTCGTAGTCGCCGTCGTAGTGCAGGACCGTCGCTCCGTGCCGCTCCGCGGTCGCGGCGACGACGAGGTCGGGCACCGAGAGGGCCCGCCAGTTGCCGGCGGCGATCAGCATGGCCTGGACCTCGACAGCCCGGTCCCACACCTCGCCGGGCGTAGCGAGCCAGTCGAAGCCGCGCATGCCCTCCCTGATCCGGTCGGCGTCCGCCTTGGAGCGGGCGCTGTGCACCACCTCCAGCTCCACGGCGCCGCAGACCGCCAGGAGGCCGGCGTTGTGCAGCGGCTCGATCACCGCACGGACGCTCGGCTTGGGGTAGCGGGCCAGGGCCGATTTGTCGATCAGGTAGCGGCCGGTCACGCCGTCCGGTCCAGGGGTTGTTCCACCGGGCCGGTGAGGTCGGGCAGGCCGCCCTCGGCGAGCCAACCGAGGAACTCCTCCCGCCGACGCCGCTTGATGGCGTCCTCCAGCGCCGCATTGACCGTGGCGACCTTGGTGGTGGTTCCGAAGATCTCGGCCGCCTCTGCGAGCAGCTCGTCATTGACGTCTATCACGGTACGGGCCACGGGAGACCTCCTGACGGGGGGCCAGTGATATCGACTTCAATCCTATCCGATATCACGGCCCCACTGAATCAGCCCCGTCAGGTCAGGTCGAGGCGGGCGGCGAGGCGGAGCAGGCCCGGGGCCAGGCGGGAGAGCACGCGGGCGGCCTTGGCCTCGGGGGTGACCGGGACGATCGGCTTGTTGGTGCGGACCGCATGGACGATCCGGGCGGCGACCTTCTCCGGCGGGAAGCCGCGGCGGGCGTACAGCCGGGCGGCGCGGGCCTGCTTGGCCGCCTGCTGGTCGGGGGTGGTGGCGGAGAACGTCGAGGTGCGGGTGATGTTGGTGTTGACGATGCCGGGGCAGACGGTGGAGACGCCGATGCCGTGGCCGGCCATCTCGGCGCGCAGGCAGTCGGAGAGCATGAACACCGCGGCCTTGCTGGTGGCGTAGGCGGTGAGCGCCTTGGACGGCAGGTAGGCGGCGGCCGAGGCGAGGTTGACGAGGTGGCCGCCGGCGCCGCGCTCGGCCATCAGGGCGCCGAAGGCGCGGCAGCCGTGGATGACGCCCCACAGGTTGACGTCGAGGATGCGCTGCCACTCCTCGTCGGTGGTCTGCAGGAAGGTGCCGGAGTGGCCGATGCCGGCGTTGTTGACGACGACGTCGGGCACGCCGTGGTCCGCGGCGACCTGCTTGGCGAAGGCGTCCACGGCGGCGCCGTCGGCGACGTCGATGCGGTAGGCGTGCGCCGGCGGCCCGATCAGGGAGGCGAGTTCGGCGGTGCGCTCGGCGGCGGCGAGGTCGAGGTCGCAGACCACGACCCGGGCGCCGTCCTCGGCGAAGGCGAGCGCGGTGGCCCGGCCGATGCCGCTGCCGCCGCCGGTCACGACGACGAGCCGGCCGTCGTCGTGGCGGGCCGCGCCCAGGCCGGCCTCGGTGCGGGCGGCGTGCTCGCGGATCATTCCGGCCACGGTGGACCCCTTCTCCAGCAGTGCGGACCAGTGGGTGGCGTGCAGGGTGCGGCGGGTCAGCCGCGGCACCCAGCGCTCCAGGCCCTCGGACAGGAACGGCGCGACGTAGTGGTCGGCGGTGAGGGTGACCAGCTGGACGGGCACCTCGGTGGGCCGTTCGCGCGGGTTGCGCAGGGTGGGCCGCATGTTGGCCCGGTAGAGCTCGATGCCGCGCACCGCGTCCTGCCGCAGGGTGGGCTGCGGGTGGCCGGGGCGCGGGGTGACGCCCTCCAGGTCGCGCAGCACCCGGGGCCAGGCCCGGGCGAGGCCGAGCCGCCAGATGCCGGGGGCGAGCCAGGGCAGGTGGAAGGCGGTGATGTACCAGGAGGAGAGGCCCTGGGTGAGCAGCTGCCTGAGGTGGCGCGGGGTGGGCCGGCGGTAGCGCTCGCGCAGCCAGTGGCCCATGTGGTCGAGGCAGGGGCCGGACATGGTGGTGTAGGAGGCGATGCGGGCCTCGGCGCCGGGCGCGGTGACGGCCTCCCAGGACTGCAGCGAGCCCCAGTCGTGGGCGGCGAGGTGCACCGGGCGGTCGGGGCTGACGGCGTCGGCGACGGCGAAGAGGTCGGCGGCGAGCTGTTCCAGCCGGTAGCCGTGGCGGCCGGCCGGGGCCCCGGAGGCGCCGGCGCCGCGGACGTCGTAGCGCACCACGTGGTGGTCGCGGGCCAGGTCCGCGGCGACGTCGTCCCAGACCGCGTGGGTGTCCGGATAGCCGTGCACCAGCAGGACGGTGGGGGCGGCCGGGTCGCCCTCCTCGTACACGGCGAGCGGGACTCCCCCGGACTGCACGATGCGGCGGGTGGTCATACGGCCTCCTCCAGGGCGGTCCAGCGCCGCACGTGCGGCAGGTCGTCGTCCAGCCAGTAGGCGCCACCGTACTCGTCGTCGGGTGAGTCGGTGACCACGAGCAGTTCCTCGAACTTGATGCCCACCGAGCGGAAGCCGATGTGTGGTTCGACCGCCCACAGGCCCGGGGTGGGGGCGTGCCGGGACGCCCGGCCGTCCGCCCAGAGCGGGGAGCGGCCGTGCAGGCGCTCGCTGATCAGCTCCCGGCCGAGGGTCTGGAGGGTGCGCACCCCGAAGCCGAAGAGGTTGACGCCGGCCGGGCCGCGGGCGGTGGTCCGGGTGACCTGGTGGCCGATGACCCGGCCGGGGTAGACGCGGTGGCGGTTGTCGTAGCCGTGCTCGGCGATCTGGGCGTCGACGGCGGCGTACACCTGGTCGAGGGTCCGGCGGGCGCGGACCTCCCGGAGGATGAGTTCGCGGTAGACCCGCAGGTCGGCGGCGAGCCGGTCCCAGACGGGGTTCTCGCCGACCTTGCCGCCGTAGCCGATGTCGGCGGTGTAGCCGTCGACGACGGGGGCGCAGTCGAGGACGTACGGCATGCCCTCCTCCAGCCGGCGGTTGCCGGCGAAGAACTGCAGCGGGGTGTGGAAGTGCCGGAAGGCGGTGCGGTCGCCGAACCACGCGAACGGCACGTGGAAGAAGTCCTGGACGCCGGCGGCGACCAGGCAGCGGCGCAGCTTCGCGGTGGCCTGGCGCTCGGTGACGCCGGGTTCGATCCAGGCGGCGACCTGTTCGGCGCAGTGGTAGGCGAGTTGCTGGGTCTCGCGGAAGCGGTCGAGGTCGCGGTCGGTCCAGCGGAAGGCGGGCGTGGTCGCCACGGCGGGGCTCCTCACAGGTCGAGGACGAGGGTCTCGCCCTCGGCGGCTCGGGAGACGCAGGGCAGCAGCGCGCCGGCGGCGCGCTGTTCGGCGGTCAGCCGGCGGTCGCGGTGCTCGGGGGTGCCGGCCACCAGCCCGACCTCGCAGGTGCCGCAGAAGCCCTGTCGGCAGGAGTACGGCAGGTCCGGGCGGGCCTCGCGCAGCACGTCGAGGGCGGATCGGTCGGCGGGGACGTCCAACACGGGTCCGCCGGTGCCGAGTCCGAGCCGGAACGGGCTGCCGCCGGTGACCGGGGCGGCGCCGAAGCGCTCGAAGTGCAGGGCGGTGGCGGGCGAGGCGTCCAGGGCGCGCTGGACGGCGGTGAGCATCGGGGCCGGGCCGCAGCAGTAGACGGCGGCCCCGCGCGGGGCGTCGGCCAGGAGTTCGGCGCCGGTGGGCGGGCCGCCGTGCTCGTCGTCGGTGCGCAGCCGGACCCGGTGCGGGTCCAGGGCGCGCAGTTCGTCGGCGTACGGGAGGGTGTCGGCGGTGCGGCCGGTGTGGACGAGCCGCCAGTCGAGGCCGAGGCGGTGGGCCTCGTGGGCGGCGGGCAGCAGCGGGGTGATGCCGATGCCGCCGGCGAGCAGCAGGACGGCGGGTTCGCCGCAGAAGGCGAAGCCGTTGCGGGGGCGGCGGGCGGTGAGCCGGCTGCCGGGGTGCAGGGCGTCGTGGATCTCGGTGGAGCCGCCGCCGCCGTCGGGCAGCCGGCGGACGGCGATCCGGTAGCCGGTGCGGTCGGCGGGGTCGCCGGTGAGCGAGTAGTGGCGCCGGCGGCCGGAGGGCAGGGTGAGGCGCAGGTGCGCGCCGGGCTGCCAGCCGGGGAGCGGGCCGCCGGATGGGTCGGCGAGGCGCAGTTCGACGACGTCGGTGCAGAGGTCGCGGCGGGCGGTGACGACGAGTTGCAGCGGCGGGGTCGGCCGGGCCGCGGGGCGGCGCGGGTTGCGGCGCAGCAGCGGGCGGCCGAGGGCGGGGGTGTAGCGGTCGCCGAAGGCGGTGAGGCGCCGCAGGAAGCGGTCGGGGCCGGGCCGGCCGTAGAGGTCGGGGGGCGGATTGTGCAGGTCCATCGGTGCGGTGGTCCCCGTTCTGGTGGGTGGCGGCACTGGCGGGCGGCGGCGCGGGTTGCGGCGCTACCGGGAGGCGGCGGCGCGGGCGGCCGGGGAGGCGGCGAGGTAGCCGAGGGCCTGGCTGGAGGAGCCCTCCTGGGTGGGGTGGTAGCCGCGGCGCAGGTAGCGCAGGCCGGAGCGGAGGGACTGCACGGGGTCGGGCAGCATGCCGCGCCGGGAGATCCGGTGGGCCTCGCGCCAGGTGGGCCGGATGCGGCCGTCGAGGGTGGGGTCGGCGGCGAGCAGGAAGCGGGCGCCGCGCACCCAGAGGTGGACGAGCAGCGGGCCGGAGACCAGCATGCCGCGGACCCGGCGGAGGTAGCCGGGGTCGAGGTGGACCATCAGGTCGAAGGCGACGCTGCGGTGTTCGACCTCCTCGGCGCCGTGCCAGCGCAGCAGGTCGAGCATCGTGGGGTCGGCCTGGGCGCGGTCGAGGCCCGGGGAGTTGAGCGCCCAGTTGCCGAGGAAGGCGGTGAAGTGCTCGATGGCGGCGACGAAGGCGACCCGTTCGATGATGTTCTCGCGCCGCTGGGCGGGCGTCAGGCCGGGCTTCTCGCCGAGGATGCGGCGGAAGAGCCAGGAGACCTGCCGGACGTAGGGACGGGGGTCGAGGCCCTGGCCGAGGAGGTGGTCGAGGACCTCCTGGTGGGCCTCGGCGTGGATGGCCTCCTGGCCGATGAAGCCGAGCACCTCCTCGCGCAGCTGCTCGTCGGTGATCAGCGGGAGGGCGTCCTTGAAGACCGTGACGAACCAGCGCTCGCCCTCGGGGAGCAGCAGGTGGAGGACGTTGATGGTGTGGGTGGCCATCGGCTCGTCGGGGATCCAGTGCAGCGGGAGGCGGGACCAGTCGAAGTGGACGTCCCGTGGTTCGAGGACGAGGTCGCGGTGCACGGGGGTGGGGGCGGGGGTGGGCATGAGGGGGCCTCCTGACCTGCGGGTGGCAGCTCGACTCCGGGAAACGTACTCGCGGGTAGGCCGGGCCACAAGGGTTTCGGCGGTTCTTATCGACATTGCGTCTAATAGCGTGCCCGCACGGGTGCCCGGACATGCCGGAGCCCCGCCCTCGGAAGGGCGGGGCTCGGGGTGCGGGGCTCGGGGTGCGGGTACGGCGCGCGACGGCGGCGGGGCGCCGGCTCAGACCGCCATGGCGAGCATCAGCGGCGCGGCCCGGGCGGCCAGCAGCTCGGCGGCGGCCTTCAGCCGGTGGGCGTTCTCCACCGGCATCGAGGTGGCCAGGCAGCCGACGGTGTTCCCGGCCGTCACCGGCACCGCCGCGCAGACCGTGCCGAGCGCGTACTCCTGGATGTCCAGCACCGGCACGGTGGCGGGCTGGCGCTCCAGGCGGTGCATCAGCTGGTCGGTGTCGGTGACCGTGCGGGAGGTGAGCCGGGCCACCGGGTGGCGGGAGAGGTGGTCGCGGCGGGCGTCGTGGTCGAGCTGGCCGAGCAGGCACTTGCCGATCGCACTGGCGTGCGCGGTGGCCCGGAAGTCCACCCACTCCTGGACGGCGGGTGCGTGGTCGGCGGCGGAGACGGCCTCCACCGACAGTTCGCCGTCGTGGTAGCGGCTGAAGTACACCGCGGCGCCCAGTTCGTCGCGCAGTTCGGTGAGCTTCTGGTTGAGCCGGACCCGGACCAGCTGCTCGCGGTTGTACTGGCCGAGCAGCGCGAAGGTGCCGCCGAGCACCCAGGCGCCGTCCTGGCACTGCAGGTACCCCTCGATCTCCAGCAGTTCGGCGAGCCGGCGGACGGTCGGCAGGCCGAGCGAGGTCTCCCGGGCGAGGGAGACCAGGGTCGCGCCGTTGGGGTGCCGGTCGACGGCCTCCAGGAGTCTGAGGGCGTGCTGCAGGGAGGTGAGCGGACCGGGCTGGCCCTGGTCCAGCGTGGCGTGGCGACCCGAGGCCGGTGTCGACATGTCCTCCCCTTCCGTCCCCCGCACGCGGAACCGGTGCGGTCCCCTCCAGCCTAGCCACCGGGGGCCCGGCGGGTTGCCGCTCGGCGGATATTCGTGCAGGTACCGTGCGGGCGGGCGGAGGCCGGGCGCCGCGGGCGCCCCACCGGCCCCGGGAGGCGACAGCACGCGGCCGGGCCGCTCCCCCACTGCCCAGGGGGGAACGGCCCGGCCGGGGTCACCGGGGTGCGGGCCCCGGTGACCTGAGGGTGGGTCGGTCGGCTGTCGTCGCTCAGCCCTCGTCGCCCGAGCGGAGCTTGGTGACGGCCGCCTCCAGGCGGGCGCCGTACTCCTCGTCGGCGGCGTGGAAGTGGGCGAGGTTCCGCTCCACGACGTCGTCGCGGGACACCTGGGCCAGGAAGCCCGCGATGTTGTCGATCAGGCGGGTCTTCTCGCCGGCCGACATCAGCCGGTACAGCTCGCCGGCCTGGAAGAAGTCGTCGTCCTTGGTGTGGGCGGGCGTGGTGTAGGTGCCGGTGTGGCCGTTGACCGCGGAGGCCGCGGCGAGCGGGCTGTCGGTCTGCGCCGGGCCGTCGTACGAGTTGGGCTCGTAGTTCCTGCCGCGGCCGGACTTGTTGGCGGCGTGGAAGCCGTCGCGGCCGTAGTTGTTGGCCTCGGTGGCGCGCGGGGCGTTCACCGGCAGCTGCGTGTGGTTGACGCCGAGGCGGTAGCGCTGGGCGTCGGCGTAGGCGAACAGGCGGCCCTGGAGCATCTTGTCGGGCGACGGGCCGATGCCGGGCACGAAGTTGTTCGGCGAGAACGCGGACTGCTCGACGTCGGCGAAGACGTTCTCGGGGTTGCGGTTCAGCACCAGGCGGCCGACCTTGACCAGCGGGTAGTCGGCGTGCGGCCACACCTTGGTGAGGTCGAAGGGGTTGAAGCGGTAGTCCGCGGCCTCGGCGACCGGCATCAGCTGGACGTAGAGGGTCCAGGACGGGAACACCCCGCGGTCGATGGCCTGGTGCAGGTCGCGCTGGTGCGAGTCGGCGTCGGCGCCCAGCAGTTCGGCGGACTGCCCGCCGTCCAGGCTGCGGATGCCCTGGTTGGTCTTGAAGTGGTACTTCACCCAGTACGCGTCGCCCTGCTCGTTGACCCACTGGTAGGTGTGCGAGCCGTAGCCGTTCATGTGGCGGTACGAGGCCGGGATGCCGCGGTCGCCGAACAGCCAGGTGATCTGGTGGGTGGAGGCCGGCGAGTGGGCCCAGAAGTCCCACACGTTGTCGGCTTCCTGGATGCCGGTGTAGGGGTCGCGCTTCTGCGAGTGGATGAAGTCGGGGAACTTGATCGGGTCCTTGATGAAGAACACCGGGGTGTTGTTGCCGACGAGGTCGTAGTTGCCCTCCTCGGTGTAGAACTTCACCGCGAAGCCGCGCGGGTCGCGGACGGCGTCGCTGGAGCCGAGGGCGCCGGCCACGGTCGAGAAGCGCAGGAACAGCTCGGTGCGCTTGCCGACCTCGGAGAGGAAGGCGGCCTTGGTGTACTGCGAGACCTCGTCGGTGACCTCGAAGTAGCCGTAGGCGCCGGAGCCGCGGGCGTGCACGACGCGCTCCGGGATGCGCTCGCGGTTGAAGCGGGCGAGCTTCTCCAGCAGCTGCTGGTCCTGGATGAGCAGCGGGCCGTACTCGCCGGCCGAGGCCGAGTTCTGGTTGTCGGCGATCGGGGCGCCGGACTCCGTGGTCAGGATCTTGGGCATGGAGGGTCCTTCAGGGATGGGAAAGGCGGTGCGTGGAGGGGGTCCGGCGGCGCGTCAGATGCCGAGCAGGCGCCAGATCGCCGAGCGGCGGCGGGAGGAGTGCTCGCCGTCGGGGCCGTCGGCGGGCTGCAGGGCGGCGACCGCGGCGGTGGTCGCGGCGGTGTCCGCGAGCGGGCGGGCGGCGGCCAGGGCCGCGGCCTCGTCGGTGGTGAGTCCGGCCTCGGCGAGCGCGGCGGCGGCCTGCGCGGCGGGTACCGCGTTGAACCAGCGCAGGGCGAGGGCGGCGCGGCCGGCCTCGGTCAGGCGGCCGGTGAGCCGCAGCCGGGCGAGGCCGCCGTCCGGGTAGACGTCGATCCGCACGTGGGTGACCGGGCGGCCCACGTCGAGGCGGAAGCGGTGGCGGGTGTCGGGCTGGAGGCGGGTGCGGGGCAGGATCTCGAACCAGCCGTCGGCGTCCTGGGCCGGGTCGCCCCCGCCGGACGCGTCGTAGCCGACCAGAGCGGCCCAGCCGGGGGCGTTGGCGACGAAGTGGGTGGTGTCCACCTCGGCGGCCAGGACCTCGCCGCCCCCGGCCAGGGCTATCTGCACCCAGTCGTTGGCCTTGTCGCGCCGACGCCGGGTCTCCCAGCCCTCGCCCATGACGGAGGCGCGACCGGGAGCGTTCAGGTTGTGCGGGGAGGAGAAGTAGCGGTCCGAGGCGGCCTCGGCGACCCCGCCGTACTCCTGCGCGGCCAGGTCGAAGGTGAGGCCGTCCAGCTCGCGCGGGTCGGGCAGCACCTCGCCGTGCACCCGCAGCCGCGCCACGCCGCCGTCCGGGAAGATGTTCAGCCGGACGTGGGTGTAGCGGGTGTCGTCGTCGATCGCGAACTCGTGGGCGGTGTCGCCGCGGAGCGGGGTGCGCGGGAGGATCTCGACCCACGCGGCGGCCTGCAGCTCCTCCGGAGAGGGGTGGCCGGCCACGGCGGCGGCCTCGACCGAGGCGCTCTCCGGGTAGTTGCCGGTGAAGTGCGCGGTGTCGATGATCAGGCCCCGGACGGCCCCCGCCACGCCGAGCCGGACGATCGTCCAGTCGTGGTCGTCGTCGGTGGGGTGCGGCTGCTCGGCGCTGACGCCCCGGCGGCGCTTGGACTCCCAGCCGTCCATGATCTGGCCCTTGTGCCCGAAGGTGTGCGGGCGGAACTCGGCCGGCTTGGCGACGAGCAGGTTCTCGGCGTCGGCGAAGGTGTCCTCGTTGGTCGCGACGACACCGGCGCCGAGCAGCCGGGAGGCCAGGTTGACCAGCTCGGTGAAGGGAGCGCTGGGGCTGTTGACGGTACTCACTGCGACTCCTGGGGGCGGGTGATCTGACGGCCGAACGGCTCGGCGGCGGTGTCGACGACCCGGCCGCGGAGCCAGGTGGTGCGCACGGCGCCGGTCAGCGTGCGTCCGGCGTACGGGGTGACGGGGTTGCGGTGGTGCAGCTCGGCCGGGCGGACCGCGAACGCGCCGTCGGGGTCGAAGGCGACCAGGTCGGCGTCGTGGCCGACGGCGATGGCGCCCTTGGTGCCGTCCAGGCCGACCAGCGAGGCCGGGCCGCTCGACATCCAGCGGACCACGTCGGACAGCGTGTGGCCGCGGCGGCGGGCCTCGGTCCAGACGGCCGGCAGGCCCAGCTGGAGGGAGGCGATGCCGCCCCAGGCCGCGGCGAAGTCCCCGCTGCCGCCGAACTCGGGCAGCAGCTTGAGGTCCGGCGTGGACGGCGAGTGGTCGGACACCACGGCGACGAACTCGCCGTCCGCCAGCGCCTGCCAGAGCGCGTCGCGGTTGGACTCGTCGCGGATCGGCGGACAGCACTTGAAGGCGGTGTCGCCGTCCGGCACCTGCTCGGCGGCCAGGGTCAGGTAGTGCGGGCAGGTCTCGGCGGTGACCCGGACGCCGTCGGCGCGGGCCTGGCGCAGCAGCGGCAGCACCGCGGCCGAGGAGACGTGCAGGATGTGCACCCGGGCGCCGGTGCGCCGGGCGGTGTCCAGCAGCCGGGCGACCGCCGCGGTCTCCGCGTCGGCGGGCCGGGAGGCCAGGAAGTCGCGGTAGTGCACGCCGGGCTGCTGGGGCGCGGCGTCGAGCACCGCCGGGTCCTCGGCGTGGATGATGGCCAGCGCGCCGATCCGGGCCTGCTCGGCGAGCGCGGCCTCCAGGTCCGCCTGCTCGACGTGCGGGAACTCGTCGACGCCGGACGGCGCGAGGAACGACTTGAAGCCGAACACGCCCTGGCGGTGCAGGGGTTCGAGGTCGCCGGTGTTGCCGGGGATGGCGCCGCCCCAGAAGCCGAGGTCGACCCAGGCCTGGCCCTCGGCGGTCTTCCGCTTGGCCGCCAGGCCGTCCACCGTGGTGGTGGGCGGGACGGAGTTGAGCGGCATGTCGATGATCGTGGTGACGCCGCCGGCCGCGGCGGCCCGGGTGGCGGTGGCGAAGCCCTCCCACTCGGTGCGGCCGGGCTCGTTGACGTGCACGTGGGTGTCGACCAGACCGGGCAGCAGGGCGGTGTCGCCGAGGTCGGTCAGACCGCCCACGTTGTTGCGGCGGTCGCCGACGAGCAGCGAGCCGTGCTCGGCGATCTGCTCGATCCTCCCGTCCCGGATCAGGACGTCGGCCGGGCGCTCGCCGTCCGGAAGGACGACCCGACGGGAGCGGATGACCGCCGTCTCGCCGATGGGCATGGGAGACCTCCGAAAACCTTGGTACGAGTGGGGTGTGCCGAAGGAATGCCCGGAGCCTAGGACTGCCTTCAACAAAACGTCAATGTAGGAAAGTACGAGGGGTCGCCCGGAGCCGGGCGCTCAGCGGCCCAGCAGGTCGCGGGCCAGCCGCTCCCCCGCGACCTCGGCGAGCTCACCCGCCCTGGTCAGGCTGTCGCCGGGCTTCTCCGCGAGGTCGGTGAGCGCGTACGCGGCCGCGAAGCCTGCCTCCCGCCACTCCCGCTCCGAGAGCTCCAGCCGTCCTGCCACAGCGGCCACCCGAACCCCCGCCCGGGTGGCCGCCGCGGCAACGCCGGCGGGGGCCTTGCCGTGGAGCGTCTGCGCGTCCAGGCAGCCCTCGCCGGTCACGACGAGGCGTGCCCCACGCACGGCCTCGTCGAAACCCAGCAGTTCGAGCATCAACTCGATGCCGGGTCGCATGGTGGCGCCCAGCAGCGCGAGGGCGGCGAAGCCGACCCCGCCTGCGGCCCCGGCGCCGGGGGCGTTGCGCAGGTCCCGTCCGATCACCGCGCCGACGGTGTCGGCGAAGCGGGTCAGGCCCTCCTCCAGGATCACCAGGTCGTCGCCGTCGGCGCCCTTCTGCGGGCCGTAGACGGCGGTCGCGCCGCGCGGGCCGAGCAGCGGGTTGTCGACGTCGCAGGCGACCACGATCTCCACGCCGGTCAGGCCGTCGGCCAGGGCGCCGAGGTCCAGCCGCTCCAGCCTGCGCAGCGCGGCACCGCCGGGGGCGAGCTCGTTGCCCTCCCCGTCGAGCAGGCCCACGCCGAGCGCCTGGACCATGCCCGCGCCGCCGTCGGTGCAGGCGCTGCCGCCGAGGCCGAGCACGATCCGCTTGGCGCCGAGCGCCACGGCCCGCCCGATCAGCTGGCCGACCCCGTACGAGCCGGCCGCCAGCGGCGCGGTGCGCCCGCCGGGGAGCCGGGCCAGGCCGGAGGACTGCGCCAGTTCGACCACGGCGGTGTCGCCCCGTACGGCGAGCGCCGCGTCCACCGGCAGGCCGGTCGGACCGGCCACCTTCGCCGGGACCCGGGTGAAGCCGGCCGCCAGCGCGGCGGCCAGGGTGCCCTCGCCGCCGTCGGCGACGGGCAGTTCGCGCACCTCGGCGCCGGGCGCGGCGCGGCGGATGCCGGCCGCGATCCGCGCGGCGACCTCGGCGCCCTCCAGGGTGCCCTTGA
Source organism: Kitasatospora sp. NPDC054939 (assembly GCF_053610105.1). NCBI lineage: Bacteria > Bacillati > Actinomycetota > Actinomycetes > Kitasatosporales > Streptomycetaceae > Kitasatospora > Kitasatospora sp. NPDC054939. The sequence continues at coordinate 30,651 of NZ_JBSGXP010000065.1, forward strand.
ACTTGTCGGGAGCTACGACCACATGGCCCTGTCGGGGGGTGGCGGGCATGGCGTGGGCCTCACTTCCGGGCGTCTGGCGATGGTACTGACTAGCTTGCGCGCCCAGCGGGCGTCCGATCGGGCGGACGCGGCGCGGGGTGCGCCCCCTCCCCGCCGTTCCCCTCGTCCCGCTTCCGACGTACGAGGGGCTCCCCTCGGCGGGGAGGGGGCCTGGCGACACGCAGCTGGCACGACCGAAGTGCCCCCGTCAGGGGTGCGCGTCACCGGTCTGGATCGGCCGGCAGTGGGCGGATGAGCCCCAGCCCGCCTGCCGGCCGGGCCTGGCCTCCTGGTGGCGCGGGCACGACCGGATAGGTACACGCCACCAGGAGGAGTCTGTCGACCGCGGGGTTACTTGACCTCGCGGCCCGAGAGGCGCTCGACGCCGCGCAGCAGCGCCGAGTGGTCGAGGGAGCCGTCGCCGTTGGCGCGGGCGGAGGCCACCAGCTGGGCCACCACGGCGCCGACCGGGAGGGCCGCGCCCACGGCGCGGGCGGCGTCGGTGACGATGCCCATGTCCTTGTGGTGCAGGTCGATCCGGAAGCCGGGGGCGAACTCGCGGTTGAGCATGTTCGCCTTCTTGCGGTTGAGGACCGTCGAGCCGGCCAGGCCGCCGCCGAGGACGTCCAGCGCGGCGGCGAGGTCGACGCCGGCGTTCTCCAGGAAGACCACGGCCTCGGCCAGGACCTGGATGTTCACCGCGACGATCAGCTGGTTGGCGGCCTTGACGGTCTGGCCGGCGCCGGCCGGGCCGACGTGGACGACCGTGGTGCCGAGCGCGTCGAACAGCGGCTTCGCGTCGGCGAAGTCCTCGGCCGCACCGCCGACCATGATCGACAGCACCGCCTCGACGGCGCCCGCCTCGCCGCCGGAGACCGGGGCGTCCAGGGTGCGGACGCCCTTCTCCTTGGCCGCGGCCTCGACCTTGATCGAGGTCTGCGGGGTGATGCTGGACATGTCGATCACGAGCGTGCCGGCCTTGACGTTCTCCAGCACACCGCCCTCGCCGAGGATGACCTGCTCGACGTGCGGGTCGGCCGGGACCATCGTGATGACGACCTCGGCGTCCTTCACCGCGTCCGCGATGCTGGCGGCACCGTGGCCGCCGGCGGCGACCAGTGCGTCGATCTGCGGCTGGGTGAGGTTGAAGCCGGTGACGTGGTGGCCGGCCTTGACCAGGTTGGCGGCCATCGGGCTGCCCATGATGCCGAGGCCGATGAAGGCGATCTTGCGGCTCATCGCGTCGTTCCTTTGTTACGTGTGGGTGGGGAGGTGGCGTGCTCGGCGGCCGGGCCGCCGGCCGGTGCGGCGGGGATCCCGCCGCGGCTCACTTCGCGGCGCGCAGCTCGCGCGGCAGCCAGTCGAAGCTGTCGGCGCTCACGCCGTTCGCCGGGCGGTACTCCAGGCCGATGCGGCCCGTGTAGCCGGCCGCGGTGAGCCGGGCGAAGAGGTCCTCGAAGTCGAGGTCGCCGGTGCCGGGCTCGTTGCGGCCCGGGTTGTCGGCGATCTGGACGTGGCCGATGCGGTCGGCGTGGCGCTCGATGACGCCCGCCAGGTCCTCGCCGTTCTTCGCCAGGTGGTAGAGGTCGCAGAGGAACTTGGCGTTGCCCAGGCCGGTGGCGGCGTTGACCTTGTCCACGACCTCGATCGCGGCCTCGGCGGTCACCAGCGCATAGTCCGGGGACTCCGCCTTGTTGAGGGTCTCGATCAGCAGGACCGCGCCGATGCCGTGGGCGGCCCGGGCGGCGAGCACGAGGTGCTCCAGCGCGAGCGCGTCCTGCTCGGCCGGGTCCACGCCCTCGATCCGGTTGCCGTAGAGCGCGTTGAGCGCCTTGGTGCCGAGCGAGCCGGCGAGTGCGGCGGTGACCGGGACGTTGGCCCGGAACCGCTCCCGCTCGGCGGGGACGGAGACGGTGCCGCGGGCGCCCTTGGTCAGGTCGTCGAGGAAGTTGAGGCCGGTGAGCTGCACGCCCGCGTCGGTGAAGGCCTTGCGGAGCGCGTCCAGCTCGGCCTCGGACGGGTCGTGCTCCTCGCCGAAGGGCCACCACAGCTCGGCGGCGGTGAAGCCGGCGGCGGCCGCGGCGGCGGGGCGCTCCAGGAGCGGGAGCTCGCCGAACAGGATCGACAGGTTGACCGTGTAGCTGTGCCCGGAAGCGGCAGTCACGTTCCTCACCTCTCACTCTCTTCCTACATCCTCAACTTCCACGATCCGGAAGAGGGATTCTGCTTGGTGGAAGCATGTCCGCCCGGCTGAGCGGGTGTCAAGGCCGCCGCAACAATTTGTTGAAGCTGCCCGGAGACGCCCCCGGACGGGGCTCCGCGCTGTTCGATCGACCAGCTCCCGACCGCCCGGGCGCCCCCGCCACCCCCGCTCGCTACAGTGAGCGGGTGCGATTGATGGTGGAGTTCACGACAGAACCGTTCGAACTGGACACGTTCCCGGAGCACGCGGTCGCGGCCCGCAAGGTGGTCGACGAGGCCGGCCTGGAGGTCGCCGTCGGCCCGTTCGGCACGGGCGCCGAGGGCGAGGCCGAGCAGGTGCTCGCCGCCGTGTCCAAGCTGCTGCGCGAGACCCTGGGGGCCGGCGCGACCCGGATCTCCGTCCAGGTCAGCGTGCTGGACGAGGAGGGCGGTGCACCGTGACCGAGCACGAGCACCCGCAGATCGAGCACCCGCTCGCGGCCGCGATAAAGCCGCTGCTGGACGCGGTCGGCGCGACACCCGTCCCGCCGGGCGAGGCCCGCACCGAGGACGTCGTCCTGGAGTGGGAGGGCGCACCGGCACTGGCCGTCCGCCTGCCCCACCTCTCCAGCGCCCTGGACCGCCTACTGGCGGAGATGACCCGCCAGTTCGACGGCCGCCCGCTGGCCGAGCTGGACCGCTGGGAGAAGCAGCGCGTGGTCGCCCTGCTGGAGGAGCGCGGCGCCTTCACCGTCCGCCACGGGGTGGAGACGGTCGCGTCGGCGCTCGGCGTGAGCCGCTTCACCGTGTACAACTACCTCAACCGCCAGGACGGGACGAAGAAGGACTGAGCCCCGCAAAGGGGAGCAATCCCCTCCGGTTCGCCAAGTCTGTCGCAGCGGCCGCCTCCGGCACACTTGGCGGATCGCACACGACATGCGGCCCCTGCGGGGTGCGGCGCAAAACGTAACCACCAACCGTTCAACAAAGTGTTGACGGCCAGTGGTGGCCGATCTAGCTTGTGCGGGTGGCACCACTCTTCAGGAGGTCCACCCGTGGCCAACCACCCCCACGCCCTTGACGCTCTGGCGACGGCCGACGCCGCCGAGCTGGAGGCGATCCTGCTGGACGTCTGCTCCAGCCCCCGCTGGGCCGCCGCCGTCGCGGCGTCCCGCCCCTGGTCCGACCCCGGGTCCCTGCACGCCGCCAACGCGGCGGCCATGGACTCGCTGACGGCCTCCGACCTGCACGACGCGATGGCCGGCCACGCCCGGATCGGCAAGCCCAAGGCGGGCGACGCCACCTCCGAGCGCGAGCAGGCCGGCATCCGGGGGGTCGACACCGCCCTCCTCGACGAGCTCTACGAGGCCAACAGCGCCTACGAGGCCAAGTTCGGCCACGTGTTCCTGATCTGCGCCACCGGGCGCACCGCGGACACCATGCTCGCCGCGCTCCGGGAGCGCTACCCGAACGACGCCGCCACCGAGGCGGAGATCGTCCGGGGCGAGCTGCGCAAGATCAACGACATCCGGCTCGGCCGCCTGCTCGACGACCAGTCGTGACGTCCGCGGCGCCCCGGGCGCCGCAACGCACCACCGGATCTTTCTGACACACCCTCACATCTGCCATCAGTAAGGTCACTTCACCCATGACTGGCATCTCCACCCACGTGCTCGACACCAGCCTCGGCCGCCCGGCCGAGGGTGTCCCGGTCGAGCTCGCGCTGCACACCGAGGGTGGCTGGAAGGTGCTCGGCACCTCCGCCACGGACTCCGACGGCCGGGCCAAGGACCTGCCGGCCGTGGAGGCGGGCTCGGTCGTCCGGCTGCTCTTCGACACCGCCGCGTACTACGCGCAGACGTCGGACGAGGCGCCGTTCTTCCCCGAGGTCTCGATCGTCTTCACGGTCGCGCCCGCGCAGCACCACTACCACGTGCCGCTGCTGCTCAACCCGTTCGGATACTCGGTCTACCGCGGAAGCTAGACCGCTCGATTGATTTGGGAGCCATGTCATGGCCCACGTGCTCGGTCAGAACCAGTACGGCAAGGCGGAGAACCGCATCGTCCGGATCTACCGTGACTCGACCCGTCACGAGATCAAGGACCTGAACGTCTCGGTCGCCCTCTCCGGCGAGTTCGACGACGTCCACCTCACCGGGTCGAACGCCAACTGCCTCCCCACCGACACCACCAAGAACACGGTCTACGCCTTCGCCAAGGAGTACGGGATCGAGTCGGCCGAGGCGTTCGGCATCACTCTGGCGCGGCACTTCGTCGACGACACCGAGCGCGGCGTCGTGCGCCGCGCCCGGATCCGGATCGAGGAGTACGCCTGGGACCGGATCAAGACCCCGGACAGCTCGGCCCGCTTCATCGGCTCCGAGGAGGTCGGCCACTCCTTCGTCCGCAACGGCCAGGAGACCCGCACCACCGAGATCGTCTACGACGGCGAGACCGTCCAGGTCATCTCCGGCCTCAAGGACCTCATCGTGATGAACTCCACCAACTCGGAGTTCTGGGGCTACATCAAGGACAAGTACACCACCCTGCAGGAGGCGTACGACCGGATCCTCGCCACCCAGGTGACGGCCCGGTGGAAGTACGGCTTCAGCGGGCGCGACGGCGAGGCCCAGCCGAACTGGAACCGCTCCTACACGCACGTGCGCCGCCACCTGCTGGAGGCGTTCGCCGAGACCTACTCCTACTCGCTGCAGCAGACCCTGCACGCGATGGGCACCCGGGTCCTCAACAACCGGGCCGAGGTCGACGAGGTCCGCCTGGAGCTCCCCAACAAGCACCACTTCCTGGTCGACCTGGAGCCGTTCGGCCTCAAGAACGACAACGAGGTCTACTACGCCGCCGACCGGATGTACGGCCTGATCGAGGGCACCGTGCACCGCGAGGGCGTCGTACCGGTCATCCCGGTCGCCTGACCCACCGGCCGCCGGGCACCCCCCGGCCGGCCCGCACCACCCGCACCACCGCTTTCTCCATCCCCCACCCACCGGAGACCGTGCCCGCTCGACAGCGGCCGGCCCGGGGTGTTGGAGAGGCCGGCCGAGGGACCCTTGCACCGCCGTCCCGCCCTCGGCCACCCGTGCACCAGGCCACACTCCAGCGCCGCGGGCGCGCCGAGAGCTCACAGGGCACAAGAGGGGCTCGACATGGCACTCCGCAACACCCGCAAAGACGGCGGTTCCACCCCGGAAAGACCTCCAGGTCCGGACGGCGTGTCAACCAACCTCCCCGACACCCCGTCCGGGCCGGGAGTCCACCCCGTGGACGAGATGCTGCCCCCGGCGAAACTCATCACCACCGGACTGCAGCACGTCGCCGCGATGTACGCGGGAGTCGTCGCTCCCCCGCTCATCGTCGGCGCCGGCGTGGGCCTCACCCCCGCCGAACTCGCCCTGCTCATCTCGGCCAGCCTGTTCACCGCCGGACTGGCCACCCTCCTGCAGACCCTCGGCATCTGGAGGATCGGCGCCCGACTGCCGTTCGTGAACGGCGTCTCGTTCGCGGGCGTGGCGCCGATGATCGCGATAGCCAAGGAGCACGGACCCGAGGACGCCCTCCCGGTGATCTTCGGAGCGGTGATCGTCGCGGGGCTCCTGTGCTTCCTCGCGGCACCGTACTTCTGCAAGCTCATCCGGTTCTTCCCACCGGTCGTCCAGGGCACCGTGATCACCCTCATCGGGGTGTCCCTGCTGCCGGTGGCCGTCAACTGGGCGCGCGGCGGCTCGCCGTCCGCACCCGGCTTCGGCTCCGTACGGGCCATCGGCCTCGCCGCGCTCACCCTCGCCGCGGTGGTGCTCTGCAACCGTCTGCTGCGCGGCTTCTGGCAGCAGCTCTCCCTGCTCGTCGGCCTGGCGATCGGCACCCTGCTCGCCTTCCCGCTGGGCCTGGCCGACTTCGGGGCGGTACAGGACGCGAGTATCTTCGCGCTCCCCTCCCCGTTCCACTTCGGCGCCCCGATCTTCGACCTCGCGGCGATCACCTCGCTCTGCATCGTCATGGTGGTCTCGATGACCGAGTCCACCGCCGACATGCTGGCGCTCGGGAAGATCGTCGACCGGGAGGCCGACGAACCGGTGCTCGCCGCCGGCCTGCGGGCCGACGGCCTGGCCACCGCGCTCAGCCCGGTCTTCAACGGGTTCGCGGCCAGCGCATTCGCCCAGAACATCGGGCTGGTGGCGCTGACCCGGATCCGCAGCCGGTTCGTGGTCGCGGCCGGCGGAGGCATCCTGATCCTGCTCGGGCTCTTCCCGGTCCTCGGATCGCTGGTCTCCCTCGTCCCGCAGCCCGTGCTCGGCGGCGCCGGGATCGTGCTCTTCGGCACGGTCGCCGCCAGCGGCATCCGCACCCTCGCGGAGGCCGGCATGGAGTCCGCCTCCAACACCGTCCTGGTGTCGGTCTCGCTCGGAGTCGGCATCGTCCCCATCGCGGTACCGACCTTCTACGACGCCTTCCCGGAGGCCGTCCGCACCCTGATGCACTCCGGGATCTCGGCCGGCACCGTGATGGCCGTCCTGCTCAACCTGCTCTTCCACCACGTCGGCACCGCCCGTTCCGGGCCCGCCGGCGAAGCGCCCGGCGCGACGGTGCCGACGGCGACACCGTCCTGACCCACCGGGCGGGCATGCACACCGTGCCCGCCCGGCCCTCCCCCATAGGAGCTCCCCATGGCAGTCCAGCCCCCGCCCGCCGACCAGCGGATCGTGATCGAGAACGTCGCCATCGCGACGGTCGACGCCAACGACACCGAGTACGCCCGCGGCCACGTCGTGATCCTCGGCAACACGATCGAATCCGTCGGCGACGGCCCCGCTCCGGCCTGGCTGGACAACGTGGTGCGCCGCATCAACGGCGAGGGGCACCTCGTCACCCCGGGCCTGGTCAACACCCACCACCACTTCTACCAGTGGATCACCCGCGGCCTCGCCCAGGACAACATCCTCTTCGACTGGCTGGTCGCCCTCTACCCGACCTGGGCCCGCATCGACGAGAGGCTCGTCCACGCCGCCTCCCAGGGCTCCGCCGCCGCCCTGCTCAAGTCAGGCTGCACCACCGCCTCCGATCACCACTACGTCTTCCCCAAGGACGGCGGCGACGTCCTCGGCGCCTCCATCGAGGCCGTCCAGGAGCTCGGCCTGCGCTTCACCGCGCTGCGCGGCTCCATGGACCGCAGCAAGAAGGACGGCGGCCTGCCGCCGGACCACGCCGTGGAGAAGACCGAGGACATCCTGATCGCCTCCGAGGCGGCCGTCGACAAGTGGCACGACTCGTCCTTCGGCTCGATGCTGCACGTCGCCATCGCCCCCTGCTCGCCGTTCTCGGTCTCCACCGAGCTGCTCAAGCAGTCCGCCGAGCTGGCCCGCCGCAAGGGCGTACGGCTGCACACCCACGGCTCGGAGACCGCCGAGGAGGAGGAGTTCTGCAAGCAGCTCTTCGGCATGGGCCCGACCGACTACTTCGAGTCCACCGGCTGGCTCGGCGAGGACGTGTGGATGGCGCACTGCGTCCACATGAACGACTCCGACATCGCCAAGTTCGCCGAGACCGGCACCGGCGTCGCCCACTGCCCGTCCTCCAACGCCCGCCTCGCGGCCGGCATCGCCCGCGTCCCGGACATGATCAAGGCCGGCGTCCCGGTCGGCCTCGGCGTCGACGGCACCGCCTCCAACGAGTCCGGCGAGCTCGGCACCGAGCTGCGCAACGCCCTCCTCATCAACCGCCTGCACGGCTACCCGACCGCCCTCACCGGCCGCCAGGCACTGCGCCTGGGCACCATGGGCGGCGCCCGGGTGCTGGGCCGGCAGAACGAGATCGGCTCCGTCGAGGTGGGCAAGCTCGCCGACCTCGCGCTGTGGAAGATCGACGGGATCATGCACTCCTCGATCGCCGACCCGATCGCCGCGCTCACCCTGGGCGCGCTGCCGCCGCTGGCCACCCTGTTCGTCAACGGCAACGCCGTCGTCGAGAAGGGCCAGCTGACCACGGTCAACGAGGACCGCATCGCGCAGGCATGCGCCCGCGCCGCCAAGGACCTGGCGGCCCGCCCCGTCTGATCCCCCCTGAAACTCCGGGCCGCCCAGGGACGGTGCGTCACCCGGACTCCGCCGGCCCCCTCCGGGCAGCCGGCGGAACACAGCCCCGGACCCACGGCGAGGGTCCGGGGCTGTGGCGTGCCCGGGGGCGGGTCGCGGACGTCACGCAGAAGGGCCCCCGCCGGGTTGGCGGGGGCCCTTCTGCGGTGCGTGCGGGGTCAGGCGGTGCGGCCGAGGGTGGCGAGGTAGGGGCGCCAGCCGCCGTACTCGGTGATCTCGCGGTGGACGCCGCGTTCGAGCTGGCCGCGGGCGAGCAGCATGGAGAGGCAGGGGCTGCCGTCCTCCAGGGTGATGACGCCGAGTTCGAGCTCGACGGGCTCGCCGGGGAGGATGACGTCGCGCAGGTGCTCCAGGGTGATGTCGTACAGCTCGCCCTCGATCGCGGTGCCGACGGACGGGTCGGGCAGCAGGCCGGGGCAGACGTCGCCGATCGAGAAGAAGCGGTAGCCGGGGGCGGTGCGGACCGGCCCGACGAGCGCGTCGGCCACCGAGGGGTGGAACGGACCGCCGACCATGGCCTGGCCGTTGAAGAAGATGCGTGCCACGGGGGACTCCGGGAGGGAAGAGCCGTTCCGCACGGCGACGAGAGGACAGGTGGGAGATCGTCGCCGTACGGAACGGAGCAATGGGGCGCGCCGACTGCTACAGGTCGGCAGGCGGCGCCGGGGCGGTGCGCCGATAGATTGGGATCAGCCCAGCAGGGGCAGCGCGGGGAGGGTCAGGAAGTCCGCGAAGTCCTCGGCCAGGGCGACCTGTTCGAAGAGCTTGGCGGCCTCGCGCCAGCGCCCGCCGGCGTAGGCCTCGTCGCCGAGTTCGGCCCGGAGCTCGGCCAGTTCCTCGGCCACCAGGCGGCGCACGAGATCGGCGGTGGCCTTCTCGCCGGTATCGGCGAGCACCACGCCGTTGTTGATCCACTGCCAGATCTGCGAGCGGGAGATCTCGGCGGTGGCGGCGTCCTCCATCATGTTGAAGATGCCGACCGCGCCGTGGCCGCGCAGCCAGGCCTCGATGTAGCGGACGCCGACCTGGACGGCGTTGTGCAGGCCGGCCCGGGTGCAACTGCCGCCGGCGCCGGCGATGTCGAGCAGCTGCTCGGCGGTGACCGGCTCGGCCGGGCCGGGGTTGTCCTTCTGGTCGGTGCGCTCGCCGAGCACGGCGTCGAAGGAGGCCCGGGCGACCGGGACGAGGTCGGGGTGGGCGACCCAGGAGCCGTCGAAGCCGTTGCCGGCCTCGCGGTCCTTGTCGGCCTTGACCTTCTCCAGGGCGGCGGCGTTGACCTCGGGGTCGCGCCGGCTGGGGATGAAGGCGGCCATGCCGCCGATGGCGTGGGCGCCGCGCCGGTGGCAGGTCTGCACCAGCAGGCGGGTGTAGGCGGCCATGAACGGCGAGGCCATGGTGACGCTGTTGCGGTCGGGCAGGATGTAGTGCTCGCCGGCGTCGCGGAAGTTCTTGACGATCGAGAACAGGTAGTCCCAGCGGCCGGCGTTGAGGCCGGCGGCGTGGTCGCGCAGTTCGAAGAGGATCTCCTCCATCTCGAACGCGGCGGTGATGGTCTCGATCAGCACGGTCGCCCGGATCGTGCCGTGCGGGATGCCGAGGGCGGCCTGGGCGTGCGTGAAGACGTCGTTCCAGAGCCGGGCTTCCAGGTGGCTCTCGGTCTTCGGCAGGTAGAAGTACGGCCCGGAGTTGGGGTCCTCGGCGCCGCGGGCGAGCAGCCGGGCGGCGTTGTGGAAGAAGTAGAGCCCGAAGTCGAGGAAGGCGCCGGCGACCGGGACGCCGTCGACCAGCAGGTGGGTCTCGTCGAGGTGCCAGCCGCGGGGGCGGACGACGACGGTGGCGAGTTCGGCGGCGGGCCTGAGGGTGTACGCCTTGCCCTGCGCGCTGGTGAAGTCGATCCGGCCCTCGAAGGCGTCGATCAGGTTGACCTGGCCGCTGACGACGTTCTCCCAGGTCGGGGAGGTGGCGTCCTCGAAGTCGGCGAGCCAGACCCTGGCGCCGGAGTTGAGGGCGTTGACGACCATCTTGCGGTCGGTGGGGCCGGTGATCTCGACGCGGCGGTCCCGGAGGGCGCGCGGGGCCTCGGCGACCTTCCAGTCGCCGGCGCGGACGTCTGCGGTGCCGGGGAGGAAGTCGAGGGTGCCGGTCTCGGCGATCTCGGCGCGGCGGGTCTTCCTGCGGGTGAGCAGCTCCTGCCGGCGGCCCTCGAACGCGCGGTGGAGGCCGACCACGAACGCGACCGCCTCCGGGGTGAGCACCTCCTCCGAACGCTGGACGCGCGGACCGGCGACAGTGACGACCGGAGCGGCGGGGGAGGCGCCGGGTCCCTGATCTGCAGCCATGGGCAGGACACTCCTAAGACGGTTGAGCCAGGCGAAGGGGGTTCCGGTGGGAGCCTCCCTGATCGGAAACCTCTCCAATCGGAGGGTTCGATTCTGTAAGGTGGAGACTAGTTTCCGCGATACAGAATTTCAACGGTTTGTTGAGGCGATCGCAGGGACTCTACTCCTCCCCCGACAGCGAAGGGAACGCCGGTGGTCCCGAGCCCCGACCCAGCACCGACGACAGGCAGCGACCGCGCGAGCGGCGGCGTGCAGTCCGTCGAACGCGCCTTCCTGCTGCTGGAGGCCCTCGCCGACTCGGGCGGGGTGGCGACGCTGAGCGAGCTGTCCACCTCCTCGGGGCTGCCCATGCCGACCATCCACCGACTGGTTCGTACCCTCGTGCAGCAGGGCTATGTGCGGCAGGACACCGCCCGCCGGTACACCCTGGGCCCGCGGCTGATCCGGCTGGGCGAGACGGCCGGCCGGCTGCTCGGCAGCTGGGCCCGCCCGTACCTGGCCGAACTGATGGAGGCCACCGGCGAGACCGCGAACCTGGCCGTGCTGGAGGGCGGCGAGGTGGTGTACGTCGGGCAGGTGCAGTCACGGCGCTCGATGCGGATGTTCACCGAGGTCGGCCGGCGGGTGCAGCCGCACTGCACCGGGGTCGGCAAGGCCCTGCTGGCGCAGCTGCCGGAGGTGGAGGCCAGGGCCGTGCTCGGACCCGACCCGCTGCCCGCGCACACCGCGTACACCGTCACCGACCCGGAGGACCTGCTGCGCCAGCTGGCGGAGGCGCGCGAGCGCGGCTACGTGGTGGACGACCAGGAGCAGGAGATCGGGGTGCGCTGCATCGCCCTCGCCGTCCCGGGGGCGCCGACGCCGACCGCGCTCTCGGTGTCCGGCCCCGAGGCCCGGATCCGGGCCCTGGAGGAGCAGGCCGGCAGTTCCTCACTGGTGGCGGTGATGCACCGGATCGCCGGCCGCCTGGGGCAGGTCCTGGCGCCCTGAGGACGGCCCGCCGGCCCGGCCCCAGGCACGGCCGGCGGCGCCGCGCATCCGCTGTTGGGCCGGTGGCGGGCGGACTTCCCCCCTTCGAGCGGCCCCGGGGCCGGGTTGCGGCGGCGCGCCGGGAGGGCTCGGTCACCCTGATCCGGACGCGTCCCGCGACGGCGCGGGGCGGCTGAGCACAGGGCAGGTGAGCGGTGATGTCCCGAAGATTTCCGGGCAGGGTCCGGGTTGGTTCGGTCCGCAGGGCACGGTCGGCCGGAGTGGTGGTGGCGGCGCTGGCCGCCGGACTGCTGCCGGCCGCCCCTGCGGTGGCGGCAGGGCAGGTGAGGGCGCCGGCCGGGTCTGACCCGAGGGTGCTCCGGGTGGACCCCCTCACCACCCCCGACGGACGCACCCTGGTGCACGTCGTCCTCACCAACGGGGGCCCGCGACGCACCGCCTCGGCGGTCACCCTGGTGGTCACCCTGCCGGAGGGGATGACCGCGGAGGGGCCGTTCGCCCCGAAGAACTGCTACCCCTTCCAGAACGGCCACCGGGTGCGCTGCACCTTCGACGCGGGCCTGTTCCCCGGAGGACTGGCGAGGGCGCTGGTCCCGGCCCGCCCGACGGACGGCGCCGGCGCCCGCGTCGCGCCGGCCGAGGGCTGGGCCGCGATCCGCAGCGCGGACGACCGCAACGAGGCGAACAACAAGGTGCCGTTCTACGTCGGCGGCGGCCGCCACGGCCTGCCGGGT
>NZ_JBSGXP010000066.1:0-42250 GCF_053610105.1 Kitasatospora sp. NPDC054939
GGTGTCCCCGCGCGGCGGTGGGGCGCCCCGGGGGGGGCGGGTCAGGCGGCGGGCCGGCCGACGCCGGCCGGGACGCGCGGTTCGGCGGTGTCCTCCAGCGGTTCGGGGCCGCGGCCGCGGGCCGGTCCGGCGCCGCGGCGTCCGGTGGGCCGCGGGCCGTCCCGGCGGGCGTCGAGCAGCCGGTCGGCCTCGGCCTGGATGGCGTCCTTGTCGCCGATCTCGGCGTCGGGCAGGGCGTCGGGCAGCAGGTCCTCCAGCAGCCGCAGCGGGCGGTAGGCGAGGCCGAGCAGGCCCCAGACGGCGAGGACGCCGCCGGTGAGGACGAGCAGCAGTCCGGCGCCGCGGCCGGGTCCGGTGCCGAGGACGAGGCCGGCCGAGTCGGCGAGCGCCCCGCCGGGCCGCATCAGCGGTTCGAAGACCCGGTCGGAGAGCGGCCCTGCGGTGAGGAAGCCGAGCGGCATCATCGACATGGCGAGCATCTGGTTGGTGGCGAGCACCCGGCCCTGGAGCTCCATCCCGACCTTGGTCTGGATGAGGGCCATCCAGTGCGAGTTGAGGATCATCAGGGCGGCCCAGAGCAGGAAGAGGCCGCCGGCGACCACCGCGGGCTGCGGGCGGCTGCCGGCCAGCACGGCGGCGACGCCGACCACCGAGGTGAAGCCGATCATGCCGACGGTGCGTCGCCGGGTGCCGCCCCACAGGGCCATCACCAGGGCGCCGGCCATCGCGCCCAGGCCGCCGAGCGCGGTGACGGCGCCGAGCTGCACGGCGCTGCCGCTCGCCAGCACCATCGGGGTGACGAGGACGGTGGCCACCGCGAAGAGGTAGTTGAACACGGCGAAGAAGACCACCATGGCGACCAGGCTGTGCCGGCGGGCGATGTAGCGCCAGCCGGTGACGACCTCGCGCAGCAGCGGCTCCTCCTGCCGGTCGAACATGGCGTCGGGGAAGCGCACCGCCAGCAGCGCGGTGACGCCGATCAGGAAGGTCGCGGTGTCGAACAGCACCACGCCGTGCAGGCCGACCAGCGAGACCAGCACGCCGCCGCCGAGGACGGCCAGCATGTCCCCTGCCCCGGTGCCGAGTTGGGCGAGGCCGTTGGCCTGGCCGAGGTAGCGTTTCGGTACCAGCTGGGTGATCGCGGCGAGGTAGGCGGGGCGCTGGAAGGCGGAGCAGACCGCGCCGACCGCGGCGACCACGTAGATGTGCCAGACCTGGAGGCCACCGGCCCAGTGCAGGGCACCGACGGCCAGCATGCCCACCGCGGCGGTGCTGTCCGTGACGATCATGATCCGGCGCCGGTCGACCCGGTCGGCGAGCGCCCCGGCGATCGGCAGCAGCAGCACCGCGGGCAGCACCGCGACCATCGAGATCAGCGCGAAGTCGAGGGCGGAGCCGGTCCGTTGGTACACCCAGACGCCCAGGGCGAAGGTGGACAGGCTGGTCCCGATCATCGACACGAACTGCCCGACGGCCACCGTGCCGAAGGTGGCGAGGTCTGCGCCGGCCGCCTGCCGCTTGTCGGCGACCTCCGCGGCGACCGCCCCGGTGGCGGCGAACTCGGTGATGATGCCCGCGAGTTCGCCCGCCTGGTGCTTGAGGAAGTAGTGCCCGGCGCGCGGGACGACGGCGAGGTCGACCCGGTCGCCGAAGTGCTGCCACTCCGCGTGGCGCTCCTGGTAGAGCTGGGTGGCGCGGTCCTTCTCCCCGACCACGCAGAGGATCGGCGCGGCCAGCGGTGCGGGGCGCGCGTCGCCGTACGCGCGGGTGTAGAAGTCCTCGGCCTGCCGGACGTCGTGGCGCAGCGCCCGGACCAGGAAGTCCTGCTCCTGCGGGTCGTAGACGTCGGTGAAGCCGCCCATGGCGCGCAGGTAGTCGAGGTAGGAGCGGTCGGAGAGCATCCGGTCGCCGGGCAGGCGCCGGGCGAGCCAGTCGGCGAACCGTCCGGGCAGCCGGGCGGCGGGGAAGGTGCCGCCGAGGGCGACGCCGCGCAGGTCGGCGCCGGCCGCCTCCAGCCGCGAGCCGAGGGCGGTGGCGAGCGCGCCGCCGAGACAGTGCCCGTACAGCAGCACGGGTCCTTCGATGCGGGCGGTGATCTCCTCGGTGAGGCGGTCGGCGAGCGCGTCGAGTCCGGCGAGTTCGTCGTCGGGCCGGCTCGGGTCGTGGCCGGGCAGTTCGACGGCGTAGAGCCGGTGGCCGGCCGGCAGGGCGTCGGCGAGCGGCTGGAAGGTGATCGGGCTGCCGCCGCCGTACGGGACGCAGACCACGCTGACCTCGGCGGGGGCGCTGACGCGGGTGAGCCGGTGCAGCAGCCGGCGCGGGCCGTCCTCGGGGGCGGCGCCGGCCCGGGCGTCGATCAGGGCCGCGAGGTCGCGGACGGTGGGCCGCTGGAACAGGTCGATCACCGAGAGGCCGCGGCCGATCAGGCGAACGGTGTGCACGGCGGAGAAGGAGTCCCCGCCGAGGGCGAAGAAGTCGTCGGCGGCGCCGACCCCGCCGAGGCCCAGGACCTGCCGGTAGGCGGCGGCCACCGCCTCCTCGGTGGGGCCGGTCGGGTCGCCGCCGCCGGTGGCCGGCCGGTCGGCGGGTTCGGGCAGGGCGGCCCGGTCGACCTTGCCGTTGGCGTTCAGCGGCAGCGCGTCCAGGACGACCAGCGCGGCGGGCACCAGGTAGTCGGGCAGCCGCTCGCGCAGGGCGGCCCGCAGTGCGGCCGGGTCGACCGGTCCGGCCGCGGGCACCACGTAGCCGACCAGGCTGCGGGCGGCGCCCTCGCCGCGGGTGGTCACCACGGCCTCGCGGATGTCCGGGCGGTTGGTCAGCTCGGCCTCGATCTCGCCGGTCTCGACCCGGAACCCGCGGATCTTGACCTGGTGGTCGATCCGGCCGAGGAACTCCAGGGCGCCGTCGGGGCGCCGGCGCACCAGGTCGCCGGTGCGGTAGGCGCGCCGCCCGGCCACCGTGGTGAAGCGCTCGGCGGTGAGGTCCTCGCGGCCGAGGTAGCCGCGGGCGACGCCGCCCCCGGAGACGTACAGCTCGCCGGGCACGCCGACCGGGACGGGCCGGCGCCGGGCGTCCAGGACGTGGGCGCCGACGTTGCCGAAGGGCAGGCCGAGCGGGGCGGTGGCGGCGTCGCCGAGGTCGGCGGGGACCTCCGCGCCGAGCATCGAGACGGTGGTCTCGGTGGGCCCGTAATGGTTGTGCAGCAGCAGGTCGGGGCGGGCGGCGCGGATCCGGGCCACCAGGTCGGGCCGGAGCGCCTCGCCGGCGCAGATCAGCAGGTGCCGGGGCAGGACCGCCGCCAGTCGGCCGCCGTGCGCGGCCAGGCCCTCCAGGTGGCTGGGCACCAGCTTGACCGCGTCGATGCGGTGCGCGGCGAGGTACCCGGCGAACGCCTCCGGGTCGGTCGCCGCGTCGCGGGTGAGCAGGTGCAGGCAGCCGCCGCCGGTGAGCGCGGCGAACACGTTGGTGGTGCCGAGGTCGGCGGCGAAGGTGGAGACCAGCGCCCAGTTCCAGCCGTCCCGGCCGGGGCCCAGGCGTTCGCCCAGGCCGTGCAGATAGTTGCGGTAGTTGCGGTGCTCCACGGCGACGGCCTTGGGCGCGCCGGTGGAGCCGGACGTGAAGAGGACGTAGCAGAGGTGCTCGGGCCGGACGTCGACGGCGGGCGGCTCGGCGGCGGTGGCGTCGGTGACGAGCACCGCGGGCGGGCCGTCGACCCGTCCGGCCAGGTCGGCGGTGGTGACCACGGCGGCGGCCCCGGCCGCGGCGAGCAGGGCGCGGACCCGGTCGTCGGGGTAGGCCGGGTCGAGCGGCAGGTAGGCCCCGCCGGCCTTGAGGATGCCGAGCATGCCGACGACGAGGGCGGCCGAGCGCTCGGCCAGCAGGCCGACCGGCCGGTCCGGGCCGACCCCGAGCGCCCGCAGCCGGTGGGCCAGGGCGTTGGCCCGGTGGTCGAGTTCGGCGTAGCTCAGGACGGCGTCGGGGCCGTGGACGGCCGGCGCGTCGGGGGTGCGCCGGGCCTGCTCCTCGACCAGGCCGTGCAGGGTGCCGCCGAGGTCCCAGTCGCGGGCGCTCCCGGTCCGGGCGGCGAGCTCGGCCTCCTCGGCCGCGGTGAGCAGCGGGAGGTCGGCGAGCGGGCGGTCGGGGTCGGCGGCCATCGCGTCCAGCACGGTGGTGAGGTGGCCGAACAGCCGCCGTACGGTGGCCTCGTCGTAGAGGTCGGCGCGCCGGACCAGGTCGGCGGTCAGCTCGCCGCCCTGGTCGACCACGGTGACCGACAGGTCGAACTTGGCGGCGACCGCCCCGCCGGGCCGGTAGTCCACGGCCAGCCCGGCCAGCGCGGGGGCCGCCGCGGCCTGGTTCTGGACGTTCAGCATGACCTGGAAGAGCGGGGTGTGGGCGAGTTCGCGCTCGAGGCCGAGGGCGTCGATCAGCCGCTCGAACGGCAGGTCCTGGTGGGCGAACGCCCCGAGCGCGGTGTCCCGCACCCGGTCCAGTAGCCGGCGGACCGTCGGGTCGCCGGACAGGTCGGTGCGCATCGCCAGGGTGTTGACGAAGCAGCCGACCAGCGGCTCGGTCTCGGTGCGGGTCCGCCCGGCGACCGGGGTGCCGACGACCACGTCCGCGGAGCCGGTGTACCGGGCGAGCACGGTCTGCAGGGCGGCGAGCAGCACCATGTAGACGGTGCTGCCGGCGGTCTCGGCGAGGGCGCGGATCCGGCGGCTGCGCCCCTCGCCCAGCCCGAGGGTGATCCGCTCGCCGCGGGTGGCGGCCACCGCGGGCCTGGGCCGGTCGGCGGGCACGGTGACGGTGGCGGCGGCACCCCGCAGCCGCTCCTGCCACCACGCCTCCTGGCGGTCGAGCTCCGCGGCGAGCGCGGTCTGCTGCCAGTGGGCGACGTCCGCGTACTGGACGGCGAGCGGCGGGTACTGCGGCGCCCGGCCCTCCCGGCGGGCCGCCCAGGCGGTCGCCAGGTCGTCGAAGAGCACGCCGATCGACGAGCCGTCGGCGGCGATGTGGTGCAGGACCAGGCTGAGGACGGCGGTGTCCTCACCGGTGCGCAGCAGGGCGGCGCGCAGCGGCGGCTCGGTGGCGAGGTCGAACGGCCGGCGGGCCTCCCGGTCGAGCCATTCCTCGGCCTCCGCGGGTGCCGCGGCGGCGGTGGCGAGGGCGGTCGGCGGCCCGTCGAGCAGGGTGGGGCGGACCTCGCCGTCCACGGTCGGGTAGGCGGTGCGCAGCACCTCGTGGCGTTCGGCCACGTCGGCGAGCGCGGCCGCCAGGACGGCCGGGTCGAGCGCGCCGCGCAGGTGCAGGGCGAGCGGTATGTGGTAGGCGGCGCTGTCGGGTTCGTACTGGGCGAGGAACCACATCCGGCGCTGGGCGGAGGAGAGCGGCGCCGGGGTGCCGGCGGGGCGGGGTGCGACGGCGTGCGCGGCGGGTGCGGCGGTGGTCCGGGCGTCCTTGGCGGCGCGGGCCTGGGCGAGGCGGCGGCGCAGCAGCTCCTGCCGTCTCGCCGCCGGGTCGGGTGCCGTGCCGCCGTCGGCGGCGGGTCGGTCGGTCATGCGGTTTCCCCCGTGAGTGCGTCGTCCGCCAGGTCGGCGGTGTCGTCGAGTGCGTCGAGTTCGGCGAGCAGGCGGTCCTCGATGCGGCGGGCCATGGCGGCCAGGGTGCGCGCCTCGAAGACCGTCCGCATCGGCAGGTCGAGGGCGAAGGTGTCGCGGATGCGCGCGCCGAGCCGGGTGGCCAGCAGGGACTGGCCGCCGAGTGCGAAGAAGTCGTCGTGCCGGGAGACCTGCGGCCGGCCGAGGACCTCCTGCCAGAGTTCGGCGAGCAGTTCCTCGCAGTCGCCCTCGGGCGGGGCGCCGGCGCCGCCGCTGCGCGGGGCGGGCAGGGCGGCGCGGTCGACCTTCCCGGCGGGTGTCAGCGGCAGCGCGTCCAGCGGGACGAGGGTGGCGGGCACCATCCAGTCGGGCAGCCGCGCGGCGAGGTGGGCGCGCAGCCCGTCCTCGCCGGCCGGGCCGACGGTGTAGCCGGCGAGGACGGGCCCGGCCGGGGTCTCGACGAGCCGGGCGGCGGCCGCGGTGACGCCGGGTGCGGCGGCCAGGGCGGCCTCGACCTCGCCGAGTTCGATCCGGAAGCCGCGCAGTTTGACCTGGGCGTCGGTCCGGCCGTGGTACTCCAGCCGGCCGTCGCGGCGGCGGCAGGCGAGGTCGCCGGTGCGGTACATGGGCGCGCCGTCGGGGCGGCCGGGCTCGGGGACGAACCGTTCGGCGGTGAGGTCGGGCCGCCCGTGGTAGCCGAGCGCGACGCCCGCGCCGGCGATGCACAGTTCGCCGATGCCGTTGACCGGGACGGGCTGCCCGGAGGCGTCCAGCAGGTGGAGGCGGGTGTTGGCGATCGGGGTGCCGAGGGCGACCACCCCGCCGAGGGCGGCCAGTTCGGCGTCGACCCGCTGGGCGGTGGACCAGACGGTGGTCTCGGTGGGGCCGTAGAGGTTCCACAGCTGCCCGGTGCGGTCGAGCAGGGCCCGGGCGAGGTCGGCGGTCAGGGCCTCGCCGCCGCACAGGGCGGTCAGTCCCGGGAGCCCCGGCCAGTCGGCCTCCAGCAGCATCCGCCAGGTGGCGGGGGTGGCCTGGAGGACGGTCACGGCGCGCTCGGCGAGCCAGTCGGCGAGGGCGCGGCCGTCGGTGGCGGTGGCCCGGTCGGCGATCTCCACCCGGGCGCCGGTGACCAGCGGCAGCCAGAGTTCCAGGCCTGCGATGTCGAAGGTGACGGTGGTGACCGCGGCCACCACGTCGCGTTCGGTGAGGCCGGGTTCGCGGCCCATCGAGGTGAGGAAGTTGACGATCGCCCGGTGCGGCACGGCGACGCCCTTGGGGCGGCCGGTGGAGCCGGAGGTGTAGAGCAGGTAGGCCGGGTCCTCCGGGCCGACCGCGACCGGCCCGTCCTCGCCCACCGGTTCGGCGGCGGTGCCGGGTCCGTCGACCAGGACGGCGGTACGGCCGTGGAACAGGTCCGTCCCGGCGGTGGCGCGGTCGCCGACCAGCAGGGCGGCGCCGGCGTCGTCCAGCACGTCCCGGTTGCGGGCGGTCGGCTGGTCGGGGTCGACCGGCAGGTAGCCGGCGCCGCTGTGCAGCACGCCGAGCAGGGCGACGGGCAGCAGTCGGCCGCGCCGGACGGCCACTCCGACCAGGCGGCCGGGGCCGGCCCCGCGGGCGCGTAGTTCCCGGGCCAACCGGCGCGCGGCGGCGTCGAGTTCGGCGTAGCTCAGGGTGCCGTCGGCGGCCGAGACGGCGACCGCCTGCGGGGTGCGGGCGGCCTGCGCGGCGACCAGTTCGTGCAGCCGGGCGTCGGGCAGCTCGGCCTCCGGGCCGGTGGCCGGTCCGGTGGCCGGGAGCATCGCCAACTCGGCCAGCGGGCGGTCGGGTTCGGCGACGGCGCGGGCGAGCAGGGCGAGCAGCTGGTCGAGGACGGCCCGGACGGACTCCTCGTCGTAGCGGGCGGTGCGGTACTCGGCGGAGAGCAGCGGCCCGTCGGCCGGGAACTCGACGAACAGCGAGAGGTCGGTCTTGGCCGTGCCGTTGCACGCCTCGGCGACGAACTCCAGGGTGAGTCCGGGGAGTTCGACGGCGGCGGCGGGGTGGTTCTGGACCGCCAGCAGGACCTGGGAGACCGGCGAGGCGGTCAGTCCGGGAGGCGTCCCGAGCCGGCGGACGTGTTCCAGGAACGGCAGTCCGGCGTGCTCGGCCGCCTCCAGCACCAGGGGCCTGACCCGGGCGACCAGTGCGCGGAAGGTGTCGCCGCCGGCCACCTCCCACCGCAGGGCGACGGTGTTGATCAGCGCCCCGAGGACCTGCTCCAGCGCGGGGTCCGGGCGGACCGCGAAGGGGCTGACCACGGCGAGGTCGGTGCGCCCGGTGCAGCGGTGCAGCACCCCGCCGAGTGCGGCCAGCACCGCCATGTAGAGGCTGGCGCCCTCCTGGGCGGCCCAGCGCTCGACGGTGCGGACCAGGTCCGGGTCGAGCGGGCGGGCGATCCGCCGGCCGGTCACGTCGTGCGGGTCCGGGTGCGGGCGGTCGCCGGGCAGGTGCTGGTCGAGGTCGAGGCCGCGCAGCCGCTCGCCCCAGCGCAGCGCGTCCGCGCGGGCGGCGGTGTTGGCGCGCTGCTCCCAGCGTGCGACGTCGGAGAACTGCAGCTCCGGGGCGGGGAGTTCGTCGCCCCGGTAGGCGGCGGCGAGTTCGCCGAGGAACAGCCCGGTGGCCCAGCCGTCGATCGCGGCGTGGTGGACGGTGATCAGCAGCTCGTGCCGCCGGGGCCCGGTGCGCAGGGCCAGCGCACGGACCAGCCGGCCGGCGGCGAGGTCCAGCGGGCGGGCGGCCTCGGTGCGCAGCACGGCGTCCGGGCGCGGCCCGTCGGCGCCCGCGCCGGGCCCGGTGAGGTCGACCACCGGGACGTCCACGGTGTACGGCGGGCGGACCTCGGCGTGCAGGTCGCCGTCGCGGCCGGTCAGCGCGGTGCGCAGCACCTCGTGGCGGGCGACCACCGCGGTGAGGGCGCGGCCGAGCGCGGCGGGGTCGAGCGCGCCGGTGGCCCGGATGTGCAGCGGCACGTTGTAGAGCGCGGTGCCGGGGTGGACGGTCTCGTGCAGCCACAGTTCGCGCTGGAACTCGCTCGCCAGCGCGGGCAGGGCGGGCTCGCGGCGGGGCGGCTCGACGGAGCGGCGGCCCCCGCCGCCGTCGGCGACCCGGCGGGCCAGCGCGGCGACGGTCGGTGCGGCGAAGAACTCGCCGAGCGGCACCCGGGTGGCGAACTCGCGCTCGATCCGGGCGAGTACCGCCCCGGCCAGCAGGGAGTGGCCGCCGAGGTCGAGGAAGACGTCGTGCACGCCGACCCGCTCGACGCCGAGCACCTGGCGCCAGAGCCCGGCGATCCGCTCCTCGACGGGGGTGCGCGGCGCGGTGTACACCTCGCCGGCGGCCCGGCTGCGGGCGACCGGCGGCAGCGCCTTGCGGTCGGTCTTGCCGTTCGGGGTGAGCGGCAGCCGCTCCAGCACGCCGACGGCGAGCGGCACCATGTACCCGGGCAGGGCGGTGGCGCAGTGGGCGCGCAGTTCGGCCGGGTCCGGGGTGCCGGCGCCGGCCGCGGGCTGGACGAAGGCGGCGAGGTAGTCGCCGGCGGCGTCCTGCTGGACGACCGCGGCGGCCGACTCGACGGCCGGGTGGCCGGCCAGGACGGCCTCGATCTCGCCGAGCTCGACCCGGAAGCCGCGCACCTTCACCTGGTGGTCGACCCGGCCGTGGTACTCCAGCTGCCCGTCGGGCAGCCGGCGCACCAGGTCGCCGGTGCGGTAGCAGCGCTCCCCGGCGACGGTGACGAAGCGTTCGGCGGTGAGGTCGGGCCGCCCGTGGTAGCCGCGGGCCAGCCCCTCGCCGGCCAGGTACAGCTCGCCGATGCCGCCGTCCGGGACGGCGGCCCGGTGCTCGTCCAGCACGTACCCGGTGGTGCCGGCCAGCGGGCGGCCGATCAGCGGCTCGCCGGGTTCGTCGCGGCCGACCAGCGACCAGGTGGAGTAGACGGTGTCCTCGGTGGGCCCGTACAGGTTGTAGAGCCGTTCGACCTGCGGCTGGGCGTACACCTGGTCGGCGAGCCGGCGCGGCAGCGTCTCCCCGGCGAGGTTGACCACCCGGACGCCGCCCGGCAGACCCCCGCCGCCGGGAAGGCCGTCGCCGCGCAGCAGGGCCGCCATGGCGCTGGGCACGGTGTTGACCAGGGTGACCTCGTCGCGGGCCGGCAGGTCGGGCAGGGCCAGGACGTTCTCGGCCACGACCACGGCGCCGCCGACGGCGAGCGGGAGGAACAGCTCGTACACCGAGATGTCGAAGCAGACCGAGGTGCCGAACAGCACCCGCCGCAGGTCGGCCGGCCGGTAGGTCCGCGCGGCCCAGCGGAGCATCGCGTTGACGCCGCGCTGGGTGACGGCGACGCCCTTCGGCCGGCCGGTGGAGCCGGAGGTGTACAGCACGTAGGCGAGCGGGTCGTCGCCGCCCGCGGGCGCCGGGTCGGCGCTCTGGCCCGTCCCGTCGACGTCCAGCAGGGTGGCGGCGGACCCGTCCAGCAGGTGGCGGCGGGCGCGGTCGGTGATCACGACGGGGGCGTCGGCGTCGCCGATCACCAGCTCCAGCCGGTCGCGCGGGTAGGCCGGGTCCAGCGGGACGTACGCGCCGCCCGCGCGCAGCACCGCGAGGACCGCGACCACCAGCTCCGCCGTACGCGGCAGGCAGACGCCGACCAGGGTCTCCGCCCGGACGCCCGCGGCGGCCAGCCGGCCGGCCAGGGCGTCCACGGCCGCGATCAGTTCACGGTAGGTCAGGTGCCGCTGGCCGTCGATCACGGCGGTGCCGTCCGGAGTCCGTCGGGCCTGCGCTGCCACCAGCTGTGCGAGGGGCGCTGCGGGATCCAGCGGAGGAAGTCCGGTCGATGTCATCAACTCTCCTGAGGGATGCCACTTCACCGGCTTGTGGCCGGTGGGGGACGGGGCGGTGTGCCCTCGGAGATGGTGGGGTAAAGACCTTCGAATCGCCAGCACAATTCCACTACACGTTCGATATGCCGGAAAGATCACGCCATGGTGACCGCTCATCGGCACGCTTGCGTGACAATTCGTCGGGGATTTCTCACGGACCGTCAGCAGCAGTGACATTTCGACGGGTCGGCAGTACGTTCAGGGGCACAGCCTGCGGGTCAATCGATGTGTACATGACGAACTGTCATGCGCCGAACAATTCTTGGCGCACATTGTGCCTCCACGTAGTGCGCACACACCGGGGTGAGTACGCACACGGCGGTGGCCGGAAACGTACCTGCACGTCACCGCCGGCGGAATCCGCCCCGGACGGCCTCAGCCGCCGACGGGCACCGCACCGGGCCTCCCCGCGCCCGACCCGACCGCGCCGGCGCCCGCCCGGGCCACCTGCAGCGCGGTCAGCCGACGCACGAGCAGCAGCGCCAGCACGGCCGCGACGACCGTCAGCCCGTCCGCCACCAGATTCGCCAGCACGGCCGCGCGGAAGGCCGGCAGGTCCGCGAGGCCGCGGTCCGAGGCCAGCACACCGCCGCCCACCGACACCGCCTGCGAGCCGACCCACACCACCCACCACCACGTCACCGGGCGCAGCGACAGCACCTGCCGCACACCGTCCGCCCCGAGCGGCGCACTCCCCCGCCAGCAGTCGGCCACCAGCCGCCACGGGAACCACAGGTGCACCACCGGCGTCAGCCACGCCCCCACCACCCAGCCGCGGCGCAGCCGGTGCCTGTCCGGCGCGAACCACTCGGCGTTGCGGCGCACCCGGTGCAGCCAGACCAGGAACCCCACGCCCGTCGCCACCAGGACCGCCACCGCGACCGCACCCAGCACGGCCGACACCATGAAGAAGTCGTCCCCCAGCCCGTACACCGCCGCCACCTGCGCCGGCGGCACGTCACCGTACGCGCGCAGCCCCCACAGACCGGTCAGCAGCTGCGCCACCGCCAGCAGCCCGCACCCCGCCAGCAGCACCGACACCACGGTGGCCGGCGACTCCGGCGACCGGTAGCCGTCGGCACAGGCCGGGCACGGCCCGTCCGCCGCCGCGCTCCACCGCAACCCCGCACACTCCCCACACAGCACCACTGCGCCCCCTCGCACACTCCCGGGCCCGACCCCGGGTCCGCCGCATCCTACGGGCGCACCGGCACCCCGCCACCGCCCGTCCCCACCCCGCCCGTCCATCCGGTCGGGACCGCCCCCGCGGCGGGGGGAGAATGGGCGCATGTCCCGACGCCGCACCCCCGCCGCCCCGACCGCCCCCGCCGTCACCGACGCCTCGCCCTGCCCCTGCGGGCTGCCCGCCGCGTACGGGCAGTGCTGCGCGCGGCTCCACCGGGGCGAGGCGGCGGCCACCACCGCCGAGCAGCTGATGCGCTCCCGGTTCAGCGCCTTCGCCGTCCGGGACGCCGCCTACCTGCTGCGCAGCTGGCACCCGGACACCCGCCCGGCCTCCCTCGACCTCGACCCCGCGCTGCACTGGGTGCGCCTGGAGGTGCTGGGCGCCACCGAGGGCGGTCCGTTCCACAGCGAGGGCACGGTCGCCTTCCGGGCGCACTGGCGCGAGGGGCGCGAGGAGGGCGTCCTCGCCGAGAACAGCCGCTTCCTGCGGGACGGCGGCGCCTGGGTCTACCACGAGGCGATCGGCGGGTAGCCGGGGGCCGGTAGACGAGGGCCGCACGGTACTCGCCGCCGGTGCTCAGAGGTAGTCGTCGAGCCGGGCGAGGGCGAAGCCCTGGGCGGTCACCTCGTCGAGCACCCGGCGCAGCAGGTCCGTCATGGTGCCGTTCCACAGGTCCGGGCCACGGAAGTGGGTGAGGACGATGTCGCCCGGGTGCAGTCGGCGGTCCAGTTGGCGGTAGTCGAGCCGGTCCGGGAACGCCTCCTCGTTCCAGAGCGGCACGGCCTCGATCCCGCAGGAGGCCGCGGCCCGCAGGGTGTCCTCGTTGTACTCGCCGTACGGCGGCCGGAACAGCCGGGGGCGGACGCCGACCGCCCGCTCGATCCGGTCCTGCTGGCCGCAGATCTCCTCGCGCTGCTGCTCGTAGCCGAGCAGCTTGAGGTTGCGGTGGTTGACGCTGTGGTTGTTCACCGCATCGCCGTTGGCGGCCAGGTCGCGGAAGTAGCCGTAGTCGGCGCGGGCCAGGTAGTCGGCGACGAACGAGCTGATCGGGATGCCCAGTTCGTGCACCATGCGGATGAACTCGGGGTCCTTCTCGGCACCGTCGTCGACCGTCAGGAACACCACCTTCTCGTCGGTCGGCACCCGGTACACCACCGGCGGCAGCCCCGGGGTGCGCTTCACGCCCTGGGTGCCCTCCGGGGCCCGCTCCAGCGGCGCCCTGACCGCCGGGCGCGCGGGCGCCGTCAGCGGCACCTGGGCCAGTCCCCACTTCTGCGCCGCGGCCCGGGCCGTCCGCGCGGCCGCCTGCCGGCGGGCGACCGCCTCGCTGCTGCTCTCCTCCTCCAGCCGCGCCAGCCCGGGCAGCGTCAGCGGCACCGCGGGGGGCCGGGGCGCGTCCCGGTCGGCGGCCTCCGCGGTCCGGGCGGCCGAGGTCGCCGCGGCCGGGGTTGCGGCGTTCGGAGTCCCCGCGCCCGGGGTTGCCGCGGTGGCGGCCGGCAGCGCGGACGGCGCCGGGGCGGGCGCGGGGCCGGCGGCACAACCGGAGAGCAGCGCGGAGAGGCCGAGCACCGCCCCGATCCCAGCATTAGTACGACGATCTGATGATGTGGCCATTCCCCACTGCTCCCCCACCCCTCCCCGCACCCAATCCCCCCACCCCCCGCCCCTCACCCGCCCGGCCTACCCCTGCCACCTCGGACGATGCCGAATAATGTGGTGCGCGGGCCGGTCGCGGGGCCGCAGAATGGGGGAATGTCGATCACTGCGCCGCAGGGCGCCCAGCTGTGGCGGGTCGAGGCGGCCGAGGTCGCCTCGGAGGAGGCGGAGGCGCTGCTGCGGGAGTACTTCACCGACGTCGCCAACCGGTGGTACCGGTTGCACCTCGGGCGGGACGGGACCGC
This sequence comes from Kitasatospora sp. NPDC054939, assembly GCF_053610105.1. NCBI lineage: Bacteria > Bacillati > Actinomycetota > Actinomycetes > Kitasatosporales > Streptomycetaceae > Kitasatospora > Kitasatospora sp. NPDC054939. The sequence goes on from NZ_JBSGXP010000066.1 coordinate 13,607, forward strand.
CGAGGAGATCGAGACCGGCCTCGCGGATGCGCCGAGTGACGACCTCGCGCCGCCGACCGGGCTGTTCCTGATCGGGCATCACGACGGCCGCCCGCTGTCCTGCGCCGGGCTGCGCCTCCTCGACGCCGACACCGTCGAGCTGACCCGGGTCTTCGTGCGGCCCGCCGCCCGGGGCACCGGCGGCGGCGGGCAGCTGATGGCCGCCGTCGAGGCCGCCGCGCGCGGGCTGGGTGCCCGGCGGATCGTCCTCGACACCCGGCTCGACCTGGTCGAGGCCCGTGCCCTGTACGTCCGCCACGGCTACCGGGAGATCCCCGCCTACGGCCGGAGCCCGTACGCCGAGATCTGGTACGGCAAGTCGCTCTGACGGCGGCGGCCCGCGGTCCGGCTTATCGTGGGACTGCGGGAGGTGATCACCGTGACGCTCCGTACGGACCCTGCACGCGGCCCGCGAGGACGGCCGGCCGGCCTCGCACTCGCCTCGGCCGTCGCGCTCGCGGCCCTCGCGGTCTCCTGCGGGGAGGACGACGGCTCCGCCACCGGCACGCCCTCCCCGGCCGCCACCTCCCCGGCCGCCCCCACTGCCTCCGCCTCCCCCGGGTCGCCCGGGTCGCCCGAGGGGAGCTTCGTCGGCACCGCCAACGCCTCCGGCTTCTACGCCCGGGTCGTCCCGGCCGGCGCCGACCGGTACCAGGTGATCTGGACCGAGCAGGAGGCCCGCGGCACCGATCCGGCCGGGTGCGCGCACGAGTACGGTCCGGACGTCCCCGCCGCGTCCGTCGTGGTGAGCGGCGCCGGCCCGCGCTACGAGGGGCAGATCCTCTCCCTCGCGCTCACCGGCGGCAAGTGCTTCTACGGCGTCCAGGCGGGCAGCATCGAGGTCGGCGCCGCCGGGGAGAGCCTGCAGATGTGCTTCCCGGACGCCGAACGCTGCCTGCCCTACACCCGTGCGGCCGGATGACCGGGGCCGGCGGGAGCAGCCGCCGCCAGGGCCGCCCGGAGTTCGGCGGCGTCCGGCGGGTTGGCACCGGCCCGGGCGACGGTGAGGGCGGCGGCGGTGGCGGCCTCGGCCAGGGCCTGCCCCAGTTGCTGCGGGTCGGTCGGGCAGGCCCGCACCGGCCCGTCCGCGTGGAGCGCCCGCAGCAGGGCCGCCATGAAGGCGTCCCCGGCGCCGACGGTGTCGGCCACGTCCGCCGGTACGGCCGGCACCGCGGTCCGCCCCTCGGGGGTGACCGCGAAGGCGCCGTCCGCGCCGCGGGTGACGACCACGGCGCGGGCGCCGAGGTCCAGCCAGCGTTCGGCGACCGCCTCCGGGGCCTGCCCGGTGTGTAGCCAGGCGCAGTCCTCGTCGCTGGCCTTGACCAGGTCGCTGAGCGCCACGCACCGCTCGACGCGGCGCACGGCCTCGGCCCGCTCGCCCATCAGCGCGGGCCGGACGTTGGGGTCGTAGCTGATCAGGGCGCTGCCGCGGAGCCGTTCGGCCAGGGCGAGGACGGCCGCCGCGCCGGGCTCGGTGACGGCGCCGATCGAGCCGAGGTGCAGGTGGTCCGGCCGGCCGGCCGCGCGGAGGGCGCCGGCCGCGGCGCCGCCGGTCAGCGTCCAGGCGATGTCGAAGGCGTACCTGGCGCGGCCGTGCTCGTCGAGCCGTACCCGGGCGGAGGGCGTCCGCTGCACCGGTTCGGCGTTCACGACGACGCCGGGCCGCTCCAGGTGAGCCCGGACGAGCCGCCCGTACGGGTCGCCGCCGAGCTGGGTGAGCAGCGTGGTGGGCAGGCCGAGCCGTGCCAGCCCGTACGCGACGTTGGCGGGGCTGCCGCCGGGGTGCGCCCGTTCCGTGCCGTCCGCGCCGGGGAGGATGTCGGCCACGCACTCGCCGACCACCAGGATCCGGGCCGGGCCGCCCGCCGGCCGGTGCACCACGGCGCTCACGGGCGGAGCTCCGCAGCCGCGCAGCGGTCGGCGGGTACATCCGCGAAGCGGTCCTCGGGCACGGCGGCTCCCCCGGGTCGGTGGCCAGGAGGTCCCAGCCTAGAACGCCCCCGCCGGCAGCCGCGTGCGGGCATGAGTACGGCCGCCGGACCTGGCCAGGTTCTCCGACGGCCGTGTGCCCGCCCGTCAGGGGGCGAGGCGCTTCCGACGTTATGGCAGCCCGCGGCCGGTGCGCCACCACCGTGGGCCGTCCGGGGGAGGCCCCGCGTGTCGCCGGACGCGGCACCGTCCGGGCCCGGATCGCCCGGGGCTTCGGCTACGATCCGTGCCCGGACGGTCACAGAAACGTAGCCGCCGCATGCACGGAAGTGGTGATCCCCCTGCCCAGGCCCTGTTCCAGCCCCGCCCTCGCGCTCTCCTCGGTGCTGCTCTGCCTCACCGCGCTGACGCCGCCCGCCACCGCAGCCGCCCCGGTCGGTCTGGGCGACCCGGTGTACCCCGCGCTCGGCAGCCCGGACTACGACGCGGTCTCCTACGACCTCTCCTTCACCTACCGGCCCGATTCGCGGACGGTCGACGCCACCACCGTGCTCACCGCCCGGGCGCTGACCGAGCTGGACGCGGTGGAGCTGGACGCGGCCGGGCTCGCCGTGCACCGGGTGGAGGTGGACGGGCGGCCGGCCCGGTTCGAGGAGCACGGGGAGAAGCTGCGGGTCGTCCCGGCCGCGCGGGTGCCGCGGGGCGCGCCGCTGGTGGTGTCGGTGGGCTACACCGCGGACCCGGCGGCCGCCCCGGGCCGGGCGGGCTGGGTGCCGACCCCGGACGGCTTCGCGGTGGCCGCCCAGCCGGACGGCGCGCACCGGGTCTTCCCGTGCAACGACCACCCGAGCGACAAGGCCAGGTTCACCGTCGCGGTGACGGCGCCGGACGCCCTGCACGGGGTCGCCAACGGCACGCTCACCTCGACGGACCGCGACGCGGGCGGGCTGACCACCCGCCGGTACGGTGCGGCCGAGCCGATGGCGACGGAGCTGGTGCAGGTGTCGGTCGGCTCGTACACCGTGCGGGAGCGCACCGGCCCGCACGGGCTGCGGCTGCGCGACGTCGTCCCGGTCGCGCGCGCCGAGGCCCTGGAGCCGGCCCTCGCCCTGACGCCCGGCCAACTGGAGTGGGCGGAGCAGCGGCTCGGCCCGTACCCGTTCGAGACGTACGGGCTGATGCCGGCCGACACCGACGATCCGCAGGCCTTCGACTTCACGGGGCTGGAGACGCAGACCCTGACGATCTACAAGCCGAACTTCCTGCTGAAGCCGGAGTCGCAGATCGGCTCGCACATGATGCACGAGCTGGTGCACTCGTGGTTCGGCAACAGCGTCACGCCCGCCGCCTGGGCGGACCTCTGGCTGAACGAGGGCCACGCCGACTACTACGGCCTGCTGTACCGCTACGAGCGCGGCTGGGCGGACTCGGCGGGATTCACCACGATGGAGCAGCGGATGCGCGACGTGTACGCCAAGGGCGACCAGTGGCGGCGCAGCTCCGGCCCGGTCGCCCTGCCGACCGCGGCCACCCTCTTCGACACCCAGCGCTACACGGGCGGGGCGCTGGTGCTGTACGCGCTGCGCGAGCGGGTCGGGGCGGCGGCCTTCGAGCGGATCGAGCGGGCGTTCCTGCGGCTGCACCGGCACGACACCGCCTCCACCGCCGACTTCGTGCGGATCGCCTCGGCGGAGTCCGGCGAGGACCTGCACGGGTTCCTGACGGACTGGCTGTACGGCGAGCGGACCCCGGCGATGCCGGGCCACCCGGACTGGACGGTCGACGCCGTGCCGCCGGCCGCGCAGGTCGGCCGCGGAACGGGCAGCGCACCGCGCGGCAGCGGCACGCTCTGACACCGGCGGGGCCGCCGACGTCCCCGCGGGCCCGTCGGCTGCCCCGACCACCCGTACGCCCCGGCCCCGACCGCCCGTACGCCCCGGCGCGCCCCGACCGTGCGCCGGGGCGCCGCCGACGCGCCGCTGCGCGGCCGGGCCGGGCGGGGGGATCGTGGTCCCCACGGCCCGCCCGCCGCCCGGCCGAGTCCCGGCCGGCTCGCGGGCCGTCCACTCTCCCGGACCCGTTTCTCCGGAACCTCGCGGTCCTCCCCGTTCGCCCCGGCCCCGCCGCACCGCCGTCCGCGCCGCCTGGGAGAATTCCCTCCCGTCGGCAGGCAACCCGTTCGGTCTCCCATCGCGTTCAGCTGCCGTGAGAACGACACGACCGACGGGAACACCATGGCGGGGGCGGCAGGATGAGGGACGCGACACCGGACTTCGAGGAGTTCGTCGCCGCCCGCAGCCCGCGCCTGCTGCGCATGGCCTGGCTGCTGACCGGCGACCCGCACCTCGCCGAGGACCTGCTGCAGACGGCGCTGGCCAAGGTCTGGCCGAAGTGGGACCGGATCTCGATCGACCGGCCCGAGGCGTACGTCCGCAAGGTCCTGGTGAACTCCCACGTCTCCTGGTGGCGCCGGCGGTGGAGCGGGGAACTGCCGCACGGCGAGCTGCCGGAGCAGGCCTCGCCCTCGGACCCGTTCGAGGAACTGGTGGTGGGACAGGTGGTGGCCGACGCCGTGCGCTCCCTGCCGCCCCGTCAGCGGGCCGTGGTGGTGCTGCGCTTCTTCGAGGACCTCAGCGTCGAGGAGACGGCGGAGACCCTCGGCTGCAGCAGCGGGACGGTCAAGAGCCAGACCTTCCGGGCCTTGCAGACCCTGCGCGGCAGGCTGCCCGCCCCGGAACCGGCCTACGGCGGTGGACACCGTGACCGGTGACCCCTTCGACGACCGGCCGTGGGCCGACGACGGCGGGCTGGAGCAGGAGCTGCGCGTCCTGCTGCACCGCGCCGCCCCCGAACTGCCCGCGCCCGACGACCGGATGGACCGCGTCCTGGCCCGCGCCGACCGCACCCGCCGGCGCCGCCGGACCGCGGCCCTGACCGGCGGGCTCACCGCCGGCCTGGCCGCGGCGGTGCTCGCCTCGGCCCCGGCGACCGCTCCGGGGCCTCCCCCGGGTGCGCTCCGCTCGGTCCCGGCCGCGGCACCCTCCGCGACCGAGACCGCCGTCCCGCCGACGCCCACCCGGTCCATCCGGTTCCCCGACCTGAACCTGACGGTCGCCGTGCCCGTCGACTGGTACCGGACGCTGCGGGCGGGGTGGGACGACTCGCGCACCACCCTCTACCTCGCCAGCCAGCCGCTCTCGGACAAAGCCGCCTGCTCGCCACCGCTCGACGCACTCTGCGCCTCGGCCGCGCCGCTGGCCGAGAGCGGCGCCGGGCCGCTGGCCGAGGACGGCGTCCTGGTCTCCGTCCGCGTCGACCCCGGCCGGATCATCGGGGACACCCCGGCGCCCCTCCGACCGGGGGTGATGACCGAGCTGCCGGTCGACAAGAGCTGCGCCCTGCACCGCGGCACCCGCTTCCTGCGGGGCGAGCGCACCGACCTCCCGGTCAAGGCGCCCGTCCGGGTGGAGGCCTGCCTGAACGACCCGAGCCCGGCGACCGTGGCCCAGGTCCAGGCACTGCTGGACTCGCTGCTACCCGCCTCCGAGCCGGAGGTCGCCACGCCGTCCCCGACGGACCCGACCGGCCCCGGCGCCCCCAGCAGCGGGCCCTGAGCCGCCGCGGAGGAGCACACCTGCGACGCGGCGGCGGTCAGCCCTCCTCCGGGCGGGCCTGCCGGAAGGTGCGCGCCGCCATCGCGGCCCGGCGCACCTCGTCGTCGAAGAGGTCCGGCCCGACCGGCGTCCCCCGGGCCGCCCAGCTCCGGTCGACCCCCCGCGCCGCCGCGAGGCCCTCCCAGGCGGCGCGGTCGCCCGGGCCCCACGGCTGGAGGGCGACCACCCAGCCGGGCAGGTCCTGCCCGAGTTCCCGGAGCAGGGCCTGCCCGCGCTCGTCCAGCAGTGCGAAGCCGTCCAGAAGCAGCAGGGCGGGCGCGTCCTGTGGCCCGCCGCCGTCCGCGCCCAGTTCCTCGACCGTCGGCCGGTAGCCGAGCGAGCGGACCGCCCACGCCACCCGGTCGGCCAGCGAGCCGGTCGCGGCCGGGCCGAACGGGTTCCAGTCGGTGCGGCGCTCGCCGTAGTGCCGGGGGTCCCGGCCGGACGGCAGCTCCGCCCGCCGACAGGACAGCACCAGGATGCGCAGCTCGTTGTGCGGCCGGGGCGCCGGGAAGGCGCTCGGCAGGTCGGCGAGGTCCAGGCTCCGGCCGACCGGGACGACCGTGCTCTCGGCCACCTCGACGATCCGCCGGGCCAGCCGGTGCAGGGCGACCTCGTACGAGGGGCGGTAGTAGCTGAGCCGCATCAGGGCGTTCATGCCCTCGGTGCCGTAGTCCGGGCCGAAGCCGACGTGGCTGAGCTGGAGGGCGGAGGCGACCGGCGGCAGGCGGAGGCGAGCGGGCGGCGCCCACAGCACCGGCACGATCGCACTGGTGCGCTCCGCGCCCACGCTCGACGGGTACACCGGCCGCCGGGCGAACGCCTGCCACTCCTTGCCGCACAGCTCGCTGCCGAAGTAGCGCGGCGAGAACAGCGGCACGAACACCCGGCAGGTGGCCAGCTCCCGGGCCCGCTCCCGCCACCGCTCGCCGAGCTCCGGCGAGTCGTCCATGACCCCGACCGGTGCCCCGGCGGGCACCGTGGTGAGCTGCAGGATCTCCTCGCAGAGGTCCAGGAAGAGCCGGCGCTCCCAGTGCACCGAGCCCTCGCCGGTGCGGGGGGTGTGCGCGTACGAGAGGTAGAAGTACGGCCGGGCCGAGCCGTCCTCGCGGTCGGCGGAGCCCGTCCGGGCGAGCCTGGTCCGGCGGCGCCGGGCCGCAGTCAGGGCGTCGGCGTGCCGCCCGAGGCCGCGGCGGCCGGCCTCCGCGGCCAGCGTCGGCAGGTACCCGGGCTCGGCGGACTTGGCCAGCGCCTGCCAGAGCTGGTCCGGCGGGTCGACCGGTTCGCGGGCCGGCCCCCACCAGGCCAGGACCGCCGGGTGCAGGGTGCACAGGGCGTCGCCGACGCCGGCCGTGCCGACCACGGTCAGCAGCCCGGGGCTCCCGGCCACCGGCGCCGCGGCGTACCCGACGGCCGTCTCGAACCAGTCCGCGGGCCGGTCGGCCAGCTCCGCGTCGGGCACGTAGCCCAGCGAGCCGCTCCGCAGCAGGGCCAGCGGCAGCGGCTGGCCGTGGCCGAGCCGGACCGCGTCCACGGCCGCGGTCAGCACGGCCCGGGCGGCCGAGGGCGCCCGCTCCAGGCTGCGGCGCAGCAGCGGGACCGCCGCAAGCAGCGGGAAGACCTCGCCGCCCCGGGCCGACCCGGGCCGGTCGGCCAGCGCGGCGGCCTCGGCGAGCCGGGGGTCGAGCTGCGCCGCCGCCGCGGCATCGGCCCGGGTGAGGTCCGCCGTGAGGTGCACCAGGTGGTGGCGGTCGAAGCCCGGCAGCTCCGTCCGGCGGTCCTCGCCGGCGGTGGTGCGGGCGGTCGCCAGGATCAGGCGGGGGGCCGCCGGGCCGGGAGCGGCCAACTCCTCCAGGGCGGTCACGGCCTCCTCGAACCGCGGGTCGTCGGGGTCGAGCAGGGCATCGACGTCGTCGAGCCAGACGACGGTGGCGGGGTCGAGGTCCGGCGGCGCGGCGAGTTCGGCGGTGGTCGCGGGGCACCACAGCAGCCGGTCGTCCGGGAGCCGGCGCAGTGCCTCGAGGCAGGCCCGGGTCTTCCCCGCTCCCGCCGGTCCGGTGACCAGCACCGGCACGAACTCGCCGGTCCGCGCGGCCTCGACGGCCCGGCCCAGCGCCCCGTCGGGGGCCCGCTCCAGGTAGGGCGTCAGCTCCGGGAGCCCGGGCAGTTGTTCCGGCAGCAGCACGCCCAGGGCCGACGGGTCGGCGAGCGCCGAACGGAGCGGGAGCAGCGCCCCCGGGTCGGGCTCGGCCGGGGCCTGCGGCGCGGCCGGGTGCTGTTGCGCGGCCGGGGACTGCGACTCGGTCGGGGACTGCGGCGCGGTCGGGCCGGATTCGGCGAAGGGCAGCGCGGCGCCGTCCACCTCGCGGTCGCCGACCGCGTCCGGGCCGGTGCGGGCGGCCGGGAAGTCGGCCAGCGCGTGCCGGTGGGCCGCCAGGTACGCCCCGACCTCGCGCCGGACGAGCTGCTGCAGCTCGGCGAAGTCGGCGCGGCGCTGCGACCCGAGCAGGGCCTCCCGCACGCCGGGCAGGAACTCGAACTTCAGCAGGTCGGGGTCGGTGCCGGGGGCGGGTGCCGACCAGGGCCGCAGGAGGCCGCCGAGCAGCACCTCGGCGAGGTGCCCGTGGTCGGCCCCGGGCAGCATCGCCCGCCGGACGAGCGTCATGGCCGGCAGCACGAGCGGAACGGCGGCGAGGTGCCCGGCCAGCTGCTGGGCGAGCGGGGAGGCGGTCTCGCGGAAGGACTTGAGCGCGAGTTCGGCCGCGGGCGGTTCGGCCCCCGCCGAGCCGGACGGTTCTGCCCCCGCGGAGACAGGCGGTTCGGCCCCCGCGGAGCCGGGCGGACGGGCGGCGGCTACCGGACCCGGGGCCGGCTCCCCGGCCAGCAGGCAGCTGAGCCGGCTGCGCCTGCCGCCGCCCGCGACCAGCCCGGCGAGCAGCGCGAGCGACTGCGGCGAGGTGTCGACGACCGGCACGGGCATCGGACGGCCCGCGCCCGTGCCCGTGGCGGTGTCCGGGCCGGCCTCGCGCCGGCGGCGGCTGCGCGAACGGCCGGCGGCCGCCTCCGCCTCCCAGGCCGTGTTGGGCACGGCTGCCCCGGTGGCGCGCAGGTGCAGCGGCACCGGACGGACGGCGCCCCGCGACCACAGGCGCTCGGGCAGCACGTTGAGCAGGGCCACCGAGCCGTGCCGCCCCCAGGCGCGCAGCACGCCGTCGAGGGCCGAGCCGCCCCAGCCGCCGGCGACGGTGTCGGTGACCACCAGGACGAGGCGGCGGCCGGAGGGGTCGGCGATCTCCTGCGGACGGCGCGGGGTGCCGCCGGGCCGCCCGGCCAGGGCGGGGGTGCCGCCCGCCTCGGTGCCGCTGAGGTACCAGACCCGCAGGTCGCGGAAGACCCCGGTCTGGGCGATCACCCGGCGCAGTTCGGCGACCAGGTCGTGCCAGAGGGCCATCGAGCGGTGGGTGTCGATGACCAGGGCGAGGTCGAGCCAGCGGCCCGGGGCGGGGCGCAGCACGGGGACGATCAGGCGCTGGTCGGCGCCGGCGCCGGCGGTGGCCTCCTCGTCGAGTTCGGGGGTGCCGCGGCTGTCGGCGAGGGTGCGGCGGCCGAGCGGGCGCAGGGCGCGCATGACGGCGAGCGGGTCGGCGAGGGCGGCGGCCCGGGGGACGCGGACGAGTTCGCCCCGGCGTCCGGCGGGTGCGTCGCCGGTCCCGTCCGCGGGCGGGTCCTGGGACGGCGGGTCGGCGGGCCGGCCGGCTGGGGTGGCCAGGTCGGCGGTGGCGTAGTGCTGCTCGCGCGGGCCGGCCTCCGGGGCAGCGGCGGCCTCGGCCGCCTGCTCGTCCGCCGCCCCGGCCCCGGCGGGGCCCGCGGGGGTGCGGGCGGAGCCGGAGTCGAGGCAGGCGGCCAGCCAGAGGATGTCGGCGAGCTCCTCGGGGCCGGGGTCCGCCGTGGGGGCGGGCCCGGCCTCGACGAGGGCGCGCAGCAGCCGCTCGATCACGGCGCGGCCGGTCCGGAGAGCTTCTGCAGCACGGTGCGCAGGAACCCCTCGCGTTCGCCGTCGCCGGACCAGGCGCCGCTGAGCCGCAGTTGGACGGCGTTGAGGAGCTGGTCGGTGGCGAGGTCGCCCTCGACGCGGCGCCGGTCGAAGGCGGTGACCAGGTCGCGGACGAGTTCGCGGCGCTCGTCGTCGAGGTCGTCGGGCAGTCCCAGCCGGCGGCGGACGATCTGTTCCAGCTTGTCGGTGGTGGGCGGTTGGACGTGCAGCCGGATGCAGCGGCGCAGGAACGGCGGCGGGAAGTCCCGCTCGTTGTTGCTGGTGAGCACGACGACCGGGAACGCCCGGCACTGGACGCGACCGTGCTCGACGCCGACGGTGTGCTCGACGCCGACGGCGTGTCCGGCGTCCCGGGGCGCCGCCGAGCCGTCCGGGGCGGGCCCCGCCACGGGGGCGTCGTCGGTGCCGATCCGCACGCGGCGTTCGCGGGCCGCGATCCGGGCCAGCTCGGGGATCTCGTAGCCGCCGTCCTCGAAGACCGTCAGGAGGTCGCCGGGCAGGTCGATGTCGCTCTTGTCGATCTCGTCGACGAGCAGAACCCGGGGCGCGGCCTGCGGGAGCAGGGCGGTGCCGAGCGGGCCGAGGCGCAGGTAGGGGGCGATGGAGTGGTCGGCCGCCTCCGCCCGGGCGGGGTCCTCGGCCCGGGCGGGGTCGTCGCCGCGCAGGTGGCGCAGGTTGGCGTCCTGGAGGCGGCTGATCGCGTCGTAGCGGTAGAGGCCGTCGCGCAGGGTGCTGCGGCTGGTGATCGGCCAGTGCAGCACCGGGCCGAGTCCGAGGTCGGCGGCGATGCTGTGGGCCAGGGTGGACTTGCCGACGCCGGGCTTGCCGGTGACCAGCAGGGGCCGGCGCAGGTAGAGGGCGGTGTTGACGGCGTCGATCTCCTCCTCGTCGGGGACGTAGCCGGCGCCGCGCCGCAGGGTGCGCTCCCAGGCGGGTCCAGTGCGGCCGGGGGGGCGGTAGCCGGGGTCGGGCGTGCCGTCGAAGTCCCGCCAGGGCGGCTGCTTGCCGTCCAGCCGGGCGAGGCGCTCCTCGGGGGCGCCGGGGCCCCGGTAGATCCACCAGTCCTTCATGGACTCGCTTCTTCCCTCTCTCGGTGCGGTCGGCACCCGGTCGGTCGACCGGGGCGGGCGGGCCGTGGCCTCCGGGGCACGTTTCCGGTGGCGGGGGGCGCGTGGCCGGTCAGGACAGCGACCGGGTCTGCGGCCGGTGCTCGGGGTCGTCCCAGAGCAGGACCAGCGGGCGGGGCGGGGCGCCCGGGCCGCCGGTGCGCAGGCGGCGGACGGTGGCGGGCAGCCGGTCCAGGTCGGGTCCGGCGGGCGGGACGGCCCCCGGTGCCCGTGCCCGTCCGGCGCCGGGGCGGGCGTCGGGGTCGGGGCGGTCGTCGGGACGGGGGCGGTCGTCGGGGTCGGGGTGGGCGTCCGCATGGGCGTCGGGGTCGGTCAGGTCGAGCGGGTCGTCGTCCCCCTCGCGGCGCCAGACCGCGATCGGCAGTCCGGCGTCGAGCAGGGCGGCCAGGGTGGCGGGCAGGTCGTCCCGGGGGACGTCGGCGAGCGCGCAGACCGGATGGTCCTCGGCGGCGAGCCGGTCCACCCGGGAGTCGTCGGGCACGGCGCCACCGAGCGCCAGTACTCCGGCCGGGTCGCGCCCCCCGTACGCGCGGAACCAGGCCCACTTGCGCAGCCAGGAGGTCTCGGCGAGGCCGGTGCGCTCGTCCGGGCAGCGGACCACCACCTCGAAGCGGCGGCCCAGTTCGGTGGGCCGGCCGCGGCGGCCGATCGGCAGCCGCCAGCGGTCGAAGTCCTCGTCCAGCAGGGCCTCGGGGACGTGGAACTCGATCCGGTCGACGCAGAGCCGGGCCGCGTCGCCGAGCAGTTGGCGGGTGAGCGCCTCGCGCAGTTCGGCGCGGCCGATCGGGCCGGCGGACTCCCAGAGCTGCTCGAAGCCGTCGCGGTGCAGCCAGATCCGGACGAGGTGGGCCCCGCTCCCGCTCGACTCGGTGAGCCGGACGTGGAGTGCGCCCCGGCCGTCGCCCTCGGGCGCCTCCGGGGCCGGCAGCGCATCGGCGGCGATCCGTCCGGCGGTCCGGCGCACCCAGTCGGCGAGGGCGGCGGCGCGGTCCGGGTCGGGTTCGCGGGCGGCGAGGAAGCGGACGTACAGCAGCGGGAGCGGCAGCCGGCCCACGGTGCCGAGCCGGTCGTCGAGGTCGCGCAGGACGGCCATCGGGTCGCGGGCGGGCAGCGCGGGGCCGGGCGGGGCGCAGCCGGCCACCTCGAAGGCCCAGCGGTAGGCGCGGTAGGCGTGCCGGGGCAGCCGGGGGCCGGCGAAGAGCCGGTGCAGTTCGTCCCAGGCGGTCTGGTCGAGCCTGGGGGCTCCGGTGACGGCGGGTGCTCCGGCAAGGGCTGGTACTCCGGCGAGGGCGGCGGGGCCGGGCGCGTCCCAGCCGGTGGCGGCCAGCGGGTTGCCGTCCCAGTCGCTGATCTGCCACTGGATCCGCTGCCAGGCGCGGCCCTCGGCGGCGAGTGCGGCGAGGTCGTCCCGCACCTGGGCGGCGATCTCGGGCAGTCGGCGCACGCTCTCGTCGAGGCTCCGGCCGTCCAGGCGGGCCAGCAGGGTGTCGGTGAGGCGGCCGGCGCCGTCGACGTTCTGCGCCGGCATGCCGGGTCGGGAGGCGTAGAGGACGAAGTCCCGCCGTCCGGGCACCCGGCTGCCCCGGCCGTAGTCGACGCTGCCGAAGCGGGTGCGGGCGTTGGGCGCCAGGTCGAGCCGGCAGGCGTCGCCGATGGAGACCACGCGCGGGAACCGGTCCTTGGCGACGCTGGTGGAGCGCCAGAACCGCAGGGCGGAGCCGAGGTCGAGGTGCCGGATCGGCTGCTCCGCGGTGTCGGCGAACGGCAGCAGCAGGCGGTCGTCGTCGCCGGCCCAGCCGTGGCCCGCCCAGTAGATCCAGAGCAGGTCGCCGTCGCAGGCGGGCAGGTCGTGCAGCAGGGCGTCCTCGATCTCGGTGCTGACGGCCGGACGGTGGCCGGGCAGACGGGCACCGGGCAGAGGGGCGCCGGCGGGCGGCCGAGCGGGTTCGGGCCGGTCGCACGGCTCCGGCGGTCCGAACGGCGCCTGCGGTGCGAGCGGCGTCGGCCGTTCGAACTGCTCCAGCGGCTCCAGCGGGGAGAGGAAGAGCCGGACGTTCGCGGCGGGCACCCCGGCCGGGCCGGTCAGCCAGGCGGCCATCCGCAGCGCGTCCCGGGCCGGTCCGCGCAGGTTCCACGCGCTGCCCGCGCGGTACGACTCGATACCGACCACGAGCGCGAAGACCCGCTCGGGTGCCAGCGGCCGCAGGCCCGGCGCCGCGGCAGCGGTCACCCGGCGGCTCCGGCGGCCGGTCCGGTCGCGGTCCCGGCAGCGGTTCCCCCGGCCGGGCGCAGCGCCCCGGCGATGGCCTCGTACACCGCGTCCAGCTTGAAGTAGGCGCTGTGGCACTGCGGGAAGGGCTGGCGGCTGCTCACCTCGCGGTCGGTGACCCGGGGGTCGCCGGGGAAGACCGGGGCCGCCCGGTAGCCGAGCAGGTCGCGGGGGTCGTAGACGTTCAGCCAGGCGGGGAAGCCCGCGGGCAGGCCGGCGCCGGGTTCGAGCCCGTGCAGCGCGCCGAGTTCGTGCAGGAAGGGGGCCTGCGAGCCGACGGTGACCAGCAGTTCGAGGCCGGGCAGGGCGGCGCCGTCGGCGGCGGCGAGGGCCAGGCAGTCGACCAGGGCGATGCCGCCGAGGCTGTGGCCGATCACCACGGTCGGGCCGGGAGCGGCGGTGATCCGTTCGGTGAGGAAGGCGCGCAGCGGGCCGCCGCGTGCCTGGTAGCGCAGGATGTCGCCGAGGGCGGGGGCGGCGCCGACGGTGAGCGCGCCGCGCTTGCGGTCCAGCAGCCGCTGGCCGGCGATCCGCATGCCGAGGGTGCCGAGCACGGCGGCGGCCCGCCCGAGCGGTCCCCGGGCGGCGCCGCCGAGGCGGTCGGCGAGGAGTTCGGTGATCCGGTCGCGCTCGTCGCCGGTGCAGAGCGCGTCGGCCCCGGCGGCGGCGAGCAACTGGGCGGTGAGGGCGCGGGCGGTGGCGGCGGTGAGTTCGGCGCCGGCCACCGGGTCGGCGGCCTGCTCGCAGGCGCGGACGAACTCCTCGGCGCTGTCGATGCGGTGGAGCGCGGCGGGCAGGTGTCCGGCGAGGACGGTGGCGTCCAGGAGGGCGGCGAGTTCGGCGGCGGTCTCCTCGCCCGTGCCGGACGGGGCGGCGAGGCCGGCCAGCCGCTCGGCGACGTCCGATCCGGCGTGCCGGGTCCCGGGGAACGCGAACCCGTCGTCACCGCCGGTGAGTTCGGCGAGCACCCGGAGTTCGCAGAGCGGGTCGGCGATCAGCAGCGTCCAGTCGTCCGCCCCGTCCGCCCCGTCCGCAGGTCCGCTGGACGGGGCGGACGGGCCCGGCTGGGCGGGCAGGCCGGGGAAGCCCGGGACGGAGGCACCGCCCGCGCCGAGGGTCGCGCCGTGGTCGTCGCCCCAGTAGCAGGGCACCACGTCGGCGCCCGGGAAGCGTTCGCCGAGTCTGCGGGCGACGAGGGCGAACAGCGGGTCGTACCCCTCGCGCCGTACCCCGGTGCCGTGCACGAAGAGGAACCGCATCCCCGCCCCCGTCCCCCGGGCCCCTGCCGGCAGGGGCCGTCACAAGCCGAACAAGCCGACGAGCAGCCTAACCCGCGCGTCCGGCCGCCACAGCGGGTCGGCGGCAACCGGGCCTTCCCGCCGCCGGACTGAGGCGGAATCAGGACCGGCTCGGCACATCCCGTCCGACATCCCGTCCACCCCGGGCGGGTGAACTCCCCCGGACGGCCGTAACCCGGGCGGGGCGGTCTCGTTGGGCCCGGCATGAAGAAGCGCAGCATCCTTGCCGTGGCCTCGCTCGCCGTGGGCGTGGTGGCCTCCCTGACCGCCCCGAGCGCGCACGCGGGTGCGCTCGGCGGGCAGGAGGACCTCACCGGTCCGCTGAACCGCACCGACCTGCTGGTCGGCACCCCCGACGCGGTGGAGGGCCAGGTCTCGGGCGCGACCACGCACATGACGGGGACCGCCGAGGGCCTGCTCGGCTGAGCCCGGCGGTTCGCGTCCCGATCGGCCGCCGGCCCGGTCCCGGTGCCCGCCCGTCAGCCGGCAGGGGTGCCGAGGTCCTGGGTCCAGAGCAGCCCGGACGGCCCGTTGGCGATGCCGATGCCGACGTCCTTGAAGGCGCAGTCGAGCATGTTGGACTGGTGGATGCCGCCGTCCATCCAGCGCGAGAAGACCACGGGGGCCGCGGTCGGGCCGCGGTCGAGGTTCTCGCCCCACTGGGACCAGCGGTACCCGGCGGCGTTCAGCCGGGCGTCGGCGCGGACGCCCTCCGGGCTGGAGTGGTCGAAGTAGTTCCGGGCCGCCATGTCCTCGGCGTGCTTCTGCGCGGCGGCCCGCAGTTTGGGCTCGATCCGCAGCGGGCCGCACCCGACCTTGGCCCGTTCGGCGTTGACCAGGTCCACGACCTGCCGCTCCAGGCTCGGGGGGGCGCTGCGGGTGGGCGTCGGGGTCGGCGAGGGCGTCGCGGTGGGCGTGGGGGCCGGGGCGGCGCTGACGGTCGGCTCGGCCGTCGGGCTCGGTGCGGCGCTGGGCGTCTGCACCACCGGCACGGGCTCGGGCACGACGGGCGCGAGGTCGGGGGCGGCGGCCGGCGGCGCGGTCGGCTCGGGCGCCGGGGCGGCGCGCTCCGGGGCCTGCCCGCCGGGCCACACGAAGGCCAGCGTGGCGGCGGCCAGCACCGCCGCTCCGCCGACCGCGACCGCCTTGCTCCGGAGCAGGCCGTGGGCGGTCCTGCCCACCGCGTCGGAACCCGCGGGCGGCGGGGTGGTCCCCGCGGTGGCCGACGCCCCGGCGCCGCCGTCGGAACCGCCGCCACCGGTCGTCGCACCACCGCCCGCCGTACCGCCGTCCCCCGGGCCGCCGGTGCCGGTCCCGGTGCCGTTCGCGGCGGCAGCGACGGCGTGCGGGTCGAACGGCAGCGGCACGGCCTCCAGCGGCACCGGCACCAGCGCGAGACCGGCCAGCAGCCCCTCGGCCGGGAAGAGGTCGCGGCCGAGCCGGTCGCAGGGCGAGCAGCCGCGGATGTGGCGGGCGATGCGCTTGCGCCAGACGGAGTTCGGCGTGCCGTCCCAGCCGCCGGTGAGCTCGGTGAGCTCCGGGCAGCGCGGGTACGCGGTGAGCGCGCGCACCACCACGCGGCCCGCCTCCAGCTGCTTCTTCATCCGCTGGACCCGGACGGCGGTGTGCTGGGGGGTGAGGTCGAGGGCCTCGGCGAGCTCGGCGCGGGTGAGTTCGCCGCTGGCCTCCAGCCACCAGAGGGAGAGCAGTTCGCGGTCGTCCGGGTCGAGCCAGCGGGTGGCCTCGGCGACCTCCCGGCGCTGCCCGGACAGGCCGAGCCGCAGGATCGTGAGGTCGGTGAAGTCGGCGCCGGGGTCGGCGAGTTCCCAGGTCTCGTCGAGGCCGCCGACGGCCGCCTGCTGCTGGCCGGTGAAGCGGCGGCGGACCTGGTTCATGGTGATGGCGACCAGCCAGGAGCGGAACGACGAGGGGTCGCGCAGCCCGTCCAGGCCGTCGAGGGCCCGGATCATGGTCTCCTGGGCTATGTCGTCGACGTCGGCGTGGCCGTCGAGGGCACGGCCGGCCACGTTGTAGACCAGCGGGAGCCAGGCGGCGACCAGGGCCTCCTGGGCCTGCCGGTCGCCCGACTGCGCGGCGAGTACGAGGGTGGTGCCGCCGGTGCCGTGGCCGGTCCTGCGCTTTACGTCAACGTTCATGGTCCGCACTCCGTGTTGCCGTTCTTCTCCGCCGCTGACTCCTCGGAGACCTCGGCGGAGAGCTCAGATAACAACAATTCGCGCGGATTCGGAAAACGGGGTCGCCACCGGACCGGCCCGCGGATCGGGTCGGATGCGGAGGAACGGGGCGCGGGCGGCTCCCGGCGGTTCGGGGCGGGGCGGACGGGACGCGTCAGGACGGGGAGGCGAAGACCTGGGTCCACCAGGGTCCGTTGGTGCCGGTACGGACGCCGACCCCGATCTGCTTGAACGAGCAGTTCAGGATGTTGGCGCGGTGGCCCGGGCTGTTCATCCAGGAGTTCATCACGGCCGCCGGGTCCTTCTGGCCGCGCGCGATGTTCTCGCCCCAGCTGCTCCAGCGGTAGCCGGCCGCCTCGATCCGGTGGTCGGCGTGCCGGCCCTCGGGGCTGGCGTGGTCGAAGTAGCCGCGGTTGGCCATGTCGTCGCTGTGGTTCTGCGCGGCGGTGGTGAGCCGGGCCTCGACGGTGAGCGGGCTACAGCCGTTCTTGGCGCGCTCCTGGTTGACCAGGTCGGCGACCTGCTGGGCGAACTGCGAGGAGGGGCCGCCGCCCGCCGGGGTGGTGGGCTTCGTGGTGGCCGTCGGGGCCGGGGAGCTGCCGGTGGAGGTCGCGGTCGGCTTGGCGGTCGCCGTGGGCTTGGCGGTGGCCGAGGCGGTCGCGGTGGGCGTCGGCGAGGCGGACGGGTCCGCGGTGGCCGTCGCGGTCGGCTCGGCGGTGGCCGTACGGGCCGTGTCGGTGGCACTCGGGTCGGCGCTCGGCCGGACCAGCAGCGTCGGGTCGCCGCCTCCGGCGCCCGGCACCTGTATACCGTTGCGGTCGCCGTACTCGGCCTTGATCTCGGGCCCGGCGCCGGGGGCGATGCCGTCCAGGGCGACCGCGTGCCGGTCGTCGCCGCCCTCCGCACCCGTGAACGCCGCGACCCCGCCGCCGGCCACCACGCCGAACACGCCGGTGCCGGCCACCGCGGCGGCCACCGCCAGCACCGGGAGGCTCGCCCGGCGCCCGCGTCGCCGGCCACCGCCGCCCCCCCGGGCGGCCCGGCGGGCTGCCCGTCCGCCGGGGGCGGAGGCCGGGGCGGACGCGTCGACGGTCGGCAGGATGCTGGTCTCGACTTCGCTGTTCACTCGGGCGCGCTCTCTGTCTCGGGTGGTGGCCGGTGGTGCTGTCCGGGCGGTCCCGACCGGGGCCGGTCGGGGTGCCGTTGCTTGGGAGACCTCCTGGCAGCGGGCCGATAACAGAAAGTGCGAACGAATTTCCGTCGTGTCCGATCGCAGCCCGATCAGCGCCGATCGTT
Source organism: Kitasatospora sp. NPDC054939 (assembly GCF_053610105.1). Taxonomy (NCBI): domain Bacteria; kingdom Bacillati; phylum Actinomycetota; class Actinomycetes; order Kitasatosporales; family Streptomycetaceae; genus Kitasatospora; species Kitasatospora sp. NPDC054939. Next base: position 31,467 of record NZ_JBSGXP010000066.1, read on the forward strand.
CGTGTCCGGTTCGATGTCGTTCGTGCCCGGGCTCAGGCCGGTCGCGTCCGGGCCCGTACGGTCGCGCCCCGGGTCATGCACCCGCGCCCGGGGCCATGTCGTAGGTGACGAACATGGTCCGCGTGGCGACCTGATCGTACTTGGAGCGCGCCCGGTGGTTGTCGTCGGCCGTGATCCAGCGGACGGTGCTCCAGCCGCGCTCGGCGCCGATCTCCCGCAGCCGGGCGAGCAGCAGGTCCACCGCGCCGCCGCCGCGCACCTCCGGGCTGACGAACAGGTCGTCCAGGAAGCCGGCCACGTTGCCGTACAGCGGGCGGACGAACGGCCGGAAGTGCGCCAGGCCCACCGGGGTGCCGTCGGCGTCGCGGACCAGCAGGCACTCCAGCTCGTGCGCGGGGTCGGTCAGCCAGGACCAGACCAGCTCGGCCTTCTCGTCCGCGATCGGCACCCGGTAGAAGGTGGTGTACCCGCGGAACAGCTCGCGCCAGACGGGGAAGTCCGCGGGCTCGGGGCCGGTCACCGTCCAGCGGGCGGCGGCGGGGGTGGCGGGCGTAGCGGCGGGCCCGCCGGCACGGGTGGCGGTGGGCGCGGCAGCGGTGGCGGGGCTGGTCATCTCGGTCTCCCGGGGTAGGGGTGCGGTGCGCGTGCGCGCCGGGCCGGTGCACCGGTCGGGCGCCCCCGGCCGCGGCATCCGCGGTTCGGTGCGGCCAGCATGACGGCCCGTCGGCTCGGCGCCGATCGACAACCCGGCCAACCGCACGGCCCCGGTGCGCCGCCGCGGCGGCTCGACAACCGATCGCGCCTCCGCTGGACCGTACCCGCCCGTCCGCCCATCCTGAAGGGGCCGCCGCCCCGCCCCCGGAGGGATCCGCCGCCATGCTGCTCCGCCGTCTCGCCCTGACCTCGCGCGCCGTGGCCGCCGAGCCCGGACGCCGGGCCAAGACCGAGCTGCTCGCCGACTGCCTGCGCGCACTCGGTCCGGAGGAGGCCCCGGCGGCCGTCGCCCTGCTCTCCGGGGAGTCCCAGCGACTGCGGACCGGTGTCGGGCCGGCCGCCCTGCGGGCCCTGCCGCCGCCCGCCGCGGAGCCGGTGCTCGGCGTCCGGGAGACCGAACGCGCCCTGGAGGAGATCGCCGGCGTGCACGGCGCCGGCGCACAGGCAGAGCGCCGACGGCTGCTGGACGGGCTGTTCGGCCGGGCCACCGAGCCGGAGCAGGCGTTCCTGCGGGCCGTCCTGGTCGGCGAACTCCGCCAGGGGGCACTGGACGCGGTGGTCGCCGACGCACTCGCCCGGGCCGCCGGGGTGCCCGCGACGGCGGTCCGCCGGGCCCTGATGTTCCGCGGGTCGGCCCGCGCGGTGGCCGGGGCCGCGCTGACCGGCGGGCGGCCCGCCCTGGACGCCTTCGGGCTTGAGGTCGGCCGCCCCGTCCGCCCCATGCTCGCCGCCTCCGCCCCCGATGTGGCCTCGGCGCTGGAGCGGTTCGGCCCCGACGCCCCGGCCGCCCTGGAGTGGAAGCTGGACGGCATCCGGGTGCAGGTCCACCGGGACGGCGACCGGGTGGCGGTGTTCACCCGCAGCCTCGACGACATCACCGCCCGGGTCCCCGAGGTGGTCGCCGCCGCCCGGGCGCTGCCGGTGCGCTCGGCGGTGCTGGACGGCGAGGCGATCGCCCTCGGGCCCGACGGCCGTCCCCGCCCCTTCCAGGTGACCTCCGCGCGCACCGCCTCCCGGCAGGACCCGGACCGGCTGCGCGCCGCGGTCCCGCTCAACGCGTACTTCTTCGACCTGCTGCACCGCGACGGCGAGGACCTGGTGGACCGGCCCGGCCGCGACCGCTGGGCCGCGCTCGCCGAGGCCGTCCCGCCGGAGCTGCGGGTCGCCCGGACGGAGACCGGTGACCGCGACGCCGCCCTGGCCTTCTTCCGCGAGACGCTGGCGCTCGGCCACGAGGGCGTGCTCGCCAAGGACCCGTCCGCCGGCTACGCGGCCGGGCGGCGCGGCGCGGGCTGGATCAAGGTCAAGCCCCGGCACACCCTGGACCTGGTGGTGCTGGCCGCCGAATGGGGCTCCGGACGGCGCAGCGGCTTCCTCAGCAACCTGCACCTCGGCGCCCGCGCGACGGCCTCCGACCCGGGCCTCGGCCCCTGGGTGATGCTCGGCAAGACCTTCAAGGGGCTGACCGACGAGACCCTCGCCTGGCAGACCGGGCAGTTGCTCGCCCGGGAGGTCGAGCGCGACGCCTGGACGGTCCGGGTGCGGCCGGAGCTGGTCGTCGAGATCGCCTTCGACGGCCTCCAGCGCAGCTCCCGCTACCCGGCCGGCCTCGCCCTGCGGTTCGCCCGGGTGCTGCGCTACCGGACCGACAAGCGGGCCGCCGAGGCGGACACCGTGGCCACCGTCCGGGAGATCGCGGCGGGCGAGGGGCTCTGACCGCACCGGGGCGCCCGCCGGGCTGTTTACGGGGCCGTCCACGGGAGCACCGGGGCGGTACACGGGAGCCGTAGGCGGGTGCGGTCAGCCGGGGCCGTCGGCGGGTGGTCCGCGGTCCGACTGGCCCCGGGCCGGGGCGCGGAGGCAGGCTGGAAGGGCGAACGGAACCGGCCCGACCCGTCGCCGCCCCGTGCGGCGGCCCGCCCGGCCGGCCGAGGAGAGGGAGCCTTCGATGACCGACATGAGCGAACGGTCCCAGGTGAGCAGCGACCAGGACGAGGACGTCCGCGCCGCCGACCCCGAGGAGGGCATCACCTCGATGCAGAACGTCCACGCACAGGAGACCTCGCTCGCCGAGGGCGACCCGTACGAGGACCGCGAGCAGCGGGGCTGAGCACCCCCGGAACCCGGTTGAACGAGGAGGCCGCCCCGCAGCGGGCGGCCTCCGCGACCGCCGGTGTCGCTGCCGGGTCGGCAGTGACCGGGCGGGGGAGGATGAGCGCATGAGCGAGCAGCAGCAGGACAAGGAGCAGGACGGCCGACGCACCAGCCCCTGGGCGACCTGGACCACGCAATCGATCATCAGCGGCCCCGGCGGGGTCTCCACGGCGGAGGTCGGACCGATCTCGGGCGACCTGACCGTGCACACCACCTGGGTGGACGGCGAGGCACGGATCACCGTCCAGTACACCGGGGCGCTGGACTGGTACACCGTCGCCGGGAGTCCCGTCCCGGCCCTGGACGAGATCACCGCCCGGGCGATCCACCAGGCCGTCGTCAACGGCGTGAAGACCGGCGGCGGGGCCAGGGCGCCGCAGGTGCCGCTGGTCTGAGCACGGCCCGGAGCCGACGGTCCCGAGCGGACCGGTCCCGAACGGACGGCCCGGGGCCGAGCAGCGGTCCGAGAGGTACGGCGCCACCGGAGGGCCGCCCCCGCAGCGCGGCGGGGGCGGCCCTCCGGATCCGCGCCGCGGCGGGGGCGTACGGGCCGACGGGGCGTACGGGCCGACGGGGGCTACGGCGAGGTCAGGCCCCCGGGCCGCCGCCCAGGGCGGGCCGCTGCCCGTCCGGCAGCGGCGGCCGGGCGCCCGGGGCCGCGGCCAGCCAGTAGGCGGGGTCGACCGGGCGGCGGGGGCGGAGGTCGTCGCGCACCTCCTTGGCCAGCTTGAGGGTGTCACGGCGGTTCACGGTCGCGCCGATCCCCGCGCCGACCAGCAGCGGGGTGAGCGAGGGCAGCCGGCGCAGGGTGCTGCGGGTGAGCCGCTTGCGGACCCGCCCGCGCACCTCCGCGCCCAGCGCCATCGCCGCGAGGCCCGCCGGCTTGGCCAGCACCGTCCGGTCGACCCCCCGGCGGTTCGCCCAGGCGGTCACGTACGCCGCGGCCCGGTCGGGGACGGTGCCGGTGGCCGGCTGGCCGTACACCTCGTGCAGTTCCGCGATGAGCTTGATCTCCACGGCGGCCACGGCCAGCGTCTCGGCGGCGATCTCCACCGGCATCGCCGGCGGCACCGGGAGCATCGCGGCGGCCCCGACCCCGGCGCCGAGCGCGGCGGAGGCCCGGGCGGCACCGGTGACCAGCACCTCGGCCAGCGCCTCGGAGTCGAGCGCCTCCGGGTGCTGGGCGCGCAGGGTGGCCAGGTTGCGGACCGGGATGCGCGGCGCGGCCTGCAGCAGCCGGTCGGTCAGCACCCGCCCGCCGGTGGCCGCCCCCTTGGCGGCGGCCCGGCCGCCCTCGCCGAGCATCCGGCTGACCTGCGCGACCAGCACGGCGCCCCGGCGCCGGCCCCGCTCGCCGCCGTACTCGGCGACCTTCCACTCGGCCTCGCCGGTGCGCGCCGGCGGGGCCCCTTCCGGTGCGGCCCGCTCCGGTGCCGTCCGATCGTCCGGTGCCGTCCGTGCCGGCCCGGCCGGGGGCTGCCCGGTCGAGGGCCCGGCGACGGGCTTCTCCAGCTCCTCGACCAGCTCCGCGAGTTCCTCCGCGACGAGTTCCGGCGTCGGCTCGTCCGGCTCGCCGCGTCCGGGCTTCCTGAAGAGTGCCATGGTGTCCGCCTACCCCCTGTTCCACCGCCGCACGCCCGACGGCTCCGGCACCGCCCGGTCGGCGGTCGCACCGTGCTCGGCCACCGGCCGGACGGGCACCGCCCCGCGCCGGAGCTGTCGCCCCTGTCCACTAGAGTCTCCTTCGCCCGGGTCCGGTTCCGGCCCCGGCGCCGGGGCGGCACCCCGGGATCTGTCACGCCCCGCCCGGCCACACCGGAGGGGCCCTTGGTGGGGGAAAGCCTTCCGATGCGGACCGAACTCCCGGCGCTGCCCGGGTACGAACTCCTCGACGTGCTCGGCCAGGGCGGCTTCGCCACCGTCTACCGGGCGCGGCAGCTCGCTGTCGGCCGGGAGGTCGCGCTCAAGATCGACAGCCGGGTGCTCGGCGCCGACCGCGACCGCCAGCGCTTCCTGCGCGAGGTCACCGCCGCCGGGCAGCTCTCCGGCCACCCGCACGTGGTCACCCTGTACGACGCCGGGGTCCTGCCGGACGGCCGGCCCTTCATGGTGCTGGAACTCTGTCCGAACGGCTCGCTCGCCGACCGCCTGCGCAGCACCGGCCCGCTGTCGGTGGTCGAGGCCCGCAACGTCGGCGTCCGGATCGCCGACGCGCTGGCCGCCGCCCACGCCGCCGGCGTCCTGCACCGGGACGTCAAGCCCGGCAACATCATGATCAACCCGTACGGCGCGGTCGCCCTCGCCGACTTCGGCCTCGCCGCGATGCCCCGGCCCGGCCACGAGCTCTCCGCCACCCGCGAGGCCCTCACCCCCGCGTACGCGCCCCCGGAGGCGTTCCGGCTGGTCGACCCCACCCCGGCCGGCGACGTCTACTCGCTCGCCGCCTCGGTGTACGCGCTGCTGCGCGGGCGCCCGCCGCACTACCCCGACCAGGGCGACCTGAGCCTCGCCGAACTCATCACCCGCCACGAGCAGCCGCTCCCCGACCTGCCAGGGGTGCCGCCCGGCCTGACCGCGGTCCTGCGGCACGCCATGGCCGCCGACCCGGCCCACCGGCTGCCCAGCGCCGCCGCCCTGCGGGACGCCCTGGAGGCCGCGGAGCTGCACACCGTGGTGCTCGCGGCGCCCCCGGTGGCCGGGGCGCACGCGGCGGGCATCGGCGGCCGGTACGCGGGGGGAGTCGCCGGGCCGCTTGCGGCGGTTCCGGCCGCGGGGGTGCCGGCCCCGCTCGCCCAGCCCTCCGCCGCCCCGCTCGCCACGTCGGGCCTGCCGGTGACCGAGGCGGTCGCCCAGAGCGCCCCCACCGGCCCGGTGGCCGTCCGACCGCGGCGCCGGATCCTCGGCCTCGCCCCCGCGGTCCTGCTGACCGTGCTGGCGCTCCCGGCCACGGCCGGGCTCGGCACCGCCGGCTGGTTCGCCCTGAAGAGCACCTCCGACCGGAACGCGGGCCCGCCGGCCGCCTCCGGGGCCCCGGGCGGCTCGGCGTCCTCGGCGGCGTCCGGCGGCCCGGCCGGCGGCCCGTCCGGGCGCACCGCGTCCGCGAGCCCGGCAGCCACCGACCGGGCAGCGGCCTTCCAGGTGCCGGTGACCACGCAGAACTGCCCGGCCGGCGGGGTCGCCGGGGCGGGCGGCGCCTGCACCGAGACCGCCGAGTGCTGGGGCGGCATGGTGGTGATCACCGGGATCGTCCGGGTCACCCGCGCGGACTGCACCTCCGAGCACTCCTGGGAGACCTTCGCCATCGCCCCGCTCCCGGTCGACGGCGACACGAACAACCAGAAGGAGCTGGAGAAGCACCCGCTGGTCCGCCAGGTCTGCTCGCCCGAGGTGCTGGCCGCCTCCCGCACCGGCCGCGCGGCCTCCGTCCCGCTCGACACGTGGCTGATCGAGGTCCTGCCGCCCACCGAGTCGCAGTACGACAAGGGCCTGAAGGTGTACCGCTGCGTGGCCCGGACCACTGAGGAGGGCAGCTACACCGGCACCGCCTTCCGCCCGCGCACCTGACCCCGGCACCGCCGGCGCGCGTGCGCGGCCCCGTTTCCTCCGGAGTCGGGTGCGCGGGCCCGCCGCCACTACGGCAGCGGCTGGGCGTGGATCGGCAGGTGCGGGGTCTGATGGCCCCCGCTGGCCAGCATCCGGACCTCGCCCGCCGCACTGATCTCGGCCCGGACGATGCCGGTGGCGTCCTCGTACACGGGGTAACCGCCCGGACCGGTCGCACTGGTCCGGGTGACCACCACGACGTCCTGCGGGGCCTGGGTCCCCGGGGTGCCCGGGAACGTCAGGGCGAAGCGCTCGGCGGGATTCATCACCGGCCTCCTGGTACTCGGACCGGACTACCCGGCGGCCGCGGCCGCGGCCGCGGGCCGAGGGGTACGGGCTGAGCCACGCACCTCCAGCTCCGCGAGCAGCCGGGCGGTGGCCTCGGTGACGGCGTCCACCGCGCGGTCGAACGCCTCCCGGTTGTGCGCCGCGGGGGCGCGGAACCCGGACACCTTGCGGACGTACTGCAGAGCGGCGGCGTGGATGTCCTCCTCGCCGACCTCGGGCGTGACGGGCGGTCTCAACGTCTTGATGCTGCGGCACATGCCCCCAGTCTCGCGCGGCCCGGCCGACCTGGCGAGCGTCCGCGACGGCGGCCGCCATTAGGATGCCGAACCGACAAATCCCACCCCCTCACCCGGACTGTCCGGGGTCCGGAGCCCGCTCATGCCCCTCGCGCTCGTCGCGCTGGCCGTCACCGCGTTCGCCATCGGCACCACCGAATTCGCCGCCATGGGCCTGCTCCCCCAGGTCGCCGACGGCCTCGACGTCTCCATCCCCCGCGCCGGCTGGCTGATCTCCGCCTACGCGATCGGCGTGGTGATCGGCGCACCGCTGCTCACCGCCGCGGCCGCCCGGCGCCCCCGCAAGGCGGTGCTGGTCGCACTGGCGGGCCTGTTCACCGCCGGCAACCTGCTCTGCGCACTCGCCCCCGACTTCTGGTCGCTCGCCGCGGCCCGGCTGATCACCGGACTCCCGCACGGCGCCTTCTTCGGCGCCGGTGCGGTGGCCGCCGCCGAACTCGTCGCACCGCGGCTGCGGGCCCGGGCGGTCGCGGTGATGTTCGCCGGACTCACGGTCGCCAACATCGTCGGCGTCCCCGCCGCCACCCTGCTCGGCCAGCGGGTCGGCTGGCGGGCCACCATGCTGGTCGTCGTGGTGATCGGCGCGGCCGGCACCCTCGCCATCGCCCGGCTGGTCCCGCAGCTCCCCTCGCCCGCCGGCGGCGGACTGCGCTGCGAGCTGTCCGCCTTCCGCAGCGGACAGCTCTGGCTGGCGCTCGCCACGGTGGTGGTCGGCTGCGGCGGCTTCTTCGCCTGCTACAGCTACATCACGCCGCTGCTCACCGAGGTCTCCGGGTACGCCACCGGGTCGGTGACCCTCGTGCTCGCCCTGTTCGGCGTCGGGATGACCATCGGCAACGTGCTCGGCGGGTACGCCGCCGACCGCGCCCTGCGGCCCACCGTCTGCGTCTCGTTCCTGCTGCTCGCCGCCACCCTGGCCGCCTTCGCGGCGACCGCCCGCACCACCTGGTCGGCGGCCCTCACGGTGGTCCTGATCGGCCTGTTCGGCTTCGCCCTGGTTCCCGCCGTCCAGACCCTCGTCCTGCAGAAGGCGCGCAGCGCGCCGACCCTCGCCTCCGCCACCGTCCAGGGCGCCTTCAACCTGGCCAACGCCCAGGGCGCCTACGCCGGCGGGCTCGCCCTCGACGCGGGCCTCGGCTGGACCTCCCCCACCCTGGTCGGCTCCGGGCTCGCCGCCGCGGGCGCCGCCGTCGCCCTGGCGGCCTGGGCCGCAGACCGGCGCGGGACCGGGCCGGAGGGGGCGGTGCCGGGCGGGGCCGGGGTGGGAGCGCCGGCGGCGGCCGCCGCCCTACCCCGGTGAGCGGCCGCTGCACGGCTGCCACCGGGGCCGCCCAGCCGCTACTGCGCGGTAGGCAGCGGCTCGATGCCCCGGTGGGCATCCGCGAGCAGAAGGTAGCCCTCGCCGTTCGCCTTGATGCCCGCCTTCTCCTCCTCGGTGAGCTCCCGCCGCACCTTGCCGGGCACACCGGCGACCAGCGAACCGGGCGGCACCACCATGCCCTGCGGGACGACGGCGCCCGCCGCGATCAGCGAACCGCTGCCGATCACGGCGCCGTTCAGCACGGTGGCGTTCATGCCGACGAGGACGTCGTCCTCCACCGTGCAGCCGTGCAGGACGGCGTTGTGGCCGACCGAGATCCGCTCGCCGACCCGCAGCGGGAAGCCCGGGTCCGCGTGCAGGGTGCAGTTGTCCTGGATGTTGCTGCCCGCACCGACCGTGATCGACTCGGCGTCCCCGCGCAGCACGGCGCCGTACCAGATGCCGGCTCCGGCGGCGACCGTCACGTCGCCGACCACGACCGCGTTCGGGGCGACGAACGCGGTCGGGTCGACGGCGGGCACCCGGCCTGCGACCGAGGCGATCAGCGGCTCTGCCATGGGTCCTCCTTGTGGTGACTGCTGGGCCGCCATGATCGCACCGCCGCCGACCGGTCCTGGATCGGGGGCCGGTCGCCGGCGGGCTGGCCGGACGGGCGGTGGGCCGGCCGGACGGGCGGTGGGCCGGCCGGACGGGCGGTGGGCCGGCCGGACGGGCCAGGCAGGTCGGCGGAGGGCGGGCCTGCGGCGGGCCGGCCGACCCGGCTCAGCGGCGCGGGCTCCCGGGTGCCTGCGGCAGCAGTCGGCCCTCGGCGGCCTTCGCCGGCTGGGCCCCGCAGAGTCCGACGACGGCCAGGTGGTCGGCCGCCCGGCCCGCGGCCTCCGGGTCCGACTCGTCGTACGGGTTGTGGGAGGACGAGAACTGTCGACGGCCGTCACCGAGCAGCATCGTGCCGTAGCCCGGGATGCCGCCGCCGTGGCCCCAGAACTCACCGCACGGCATCGAGGCCCGCATCAGGCCCAGCCCGTAGTCGAGACCGAACCCGGTGTCGACGGTGCGCTTCATCTCGGCGAGCTGGGCCGGCCGCAACAGTCGGCCGTTCAGCAGGGCATCGTTGAAGCGTGCCAGGTCGGCGTTGGTGGAGATGCCCCCGCCGGCCGCGCCGCCCAGGGAGGGGTTGAGCTTGGTGACGTCCGCCGGACCGGCCGGCAGCTTGTAGTAGCCGTGGGCGTGCGGGCCGGGAATCACCGGCGAGTTGACGGGCATGCTGGTGCCGTGCAGCCCGAGCGGTCGGATGATCCGGCGCTCCACCTCCTCCGACCAGCTGCGGCCGGTGGCCTTCTCGACCAGCAGGCCGGCCAGGATGTAGTTGGTGTTGGAGTAGTGCCAGCCCTGCCCGGGGGCGAAGTACGGGTCGTGCTTGGTGGCCAGCGCCACCAGGTCCTGCGGGCGGTAGGACGTCCAGCGGCCGGACGTCAGCCAGGCCCGCAGCACGGCCGGATCGGCGAGCGGGCCGCCCAGGAAGTCGAACGCGGCGTCCTCGGTGTAGTTGAAGATCCCGCTGGTGTGGTTGAGCAGCTGGCGGACGGTGATCCGGTCGCCGCCCGGCACCGCGCCGGGCAGGTGGCGCTCGATCGGATCGTCCAGGCCGATCCGCTTCTCGGCGACCAGTTGGAGCACCACGGTCGCGACGAAGGTCTTGGTGACGCTGCCGATCCGGAAGCGGCCGTCGGCGTTCACCGCGGCACCCGTGCGCAGATCGGCCTTGCCGGTGGCGCCCTTCCACACCGTGCGCCCGTTCTCGCGGACCAGCCCGAGGGCGGCCGAGGCGCCGCCCTTGTCCACGATGTCGCGCAGGGCCGCGTCCAGTGCCGCCCGCTCACCGGGCCTGCCGTGCCCGACCGCGGACGCGCCCGGCGCGCGGTCGGCCGTCCCCGCCTCCGTCGCCGCCGTCGCGGCCGGGGCGAGCGTGGCCAGCAGACCCGCCCCGGCCACCGCCACCACCGCCGTCCGGACGGCGATGCGCCGCCGCCTCCCCGCATTCGCTGCAGTCGTCCTCGCCATGCCAACCTCCCCTGACAGAAGGGCACTTGCCCCTCCGGGACCACCCCGGCCCCGGCAGTCGAAACGCTGCCAGGCCGGCCGGCGCGGTGTCGTCACCCCAAGGTCCGCGCCCTCTCCGCCCCCGGATTGATCCCCCACTCCCCCTCAGGTCCCAGCCCACCCCGGCACCCGGCGGGGGTCCACAAGGCCCCGCATCCTCCCCAAGAACTCTCCCGTGTAAGCCGGTTGACCGACCACCGGGCCGACCGCCCCGGCAGGCCCAGGCGTTCCGCACACGGTCCACATCGGCCCCGCCCGGGGTCGACGAAAGGGGTCACACCGGTTCCGGGGCCGAGCCGGAAGCACCG
>NZ_JBSGXP010000067.1:0-544 GCF_053610105.1 Kitasatospora sp. NPDC054939
TTCACGGGCATCCCGGGGGTTCCGCTCCGCGCCCGGCGAAGGAGAATGCTCCGACGGCGCAACGCAGAGGGAGCAGGACGTGGACTGGTACGCGGTTCGATGCGTGTTCGGGTGGAACGCCACGGACGACGGGAAGACCTACGAGGAGCGGACCACGCTCTGGCAGGCCCCGTCGGCCGACGAGGCGATAGCCCTCGCCGAGGCGGAGGCGGGGACGTACGCGGCCGACAACGAGTTCGCGTACCTGGGTCTCGCCCAGTCGTTCCGGCTGTTCGACGCGCCGGGTTCGGGTGTCGAGGTGTTCTCGCTGGTCCGGGACAGCCCGCTGGAGCCGGACGACTACCTCGACGCCTTCTTCGACACCGGCACCGAGTACCAGCAGCACCACTGACAGCCCCTGCGGCGGGCCCGTCAGCCGAGTTGCTCGGCCAGGCCGACGAGGATGCCCTCGGGGCCGGTACGCGACGGGCGCGGTCGGTGCCGTCCGGGAGGGCTTCCGGACGGCACCCACCCCGGGGGGCCCCCGGGACCAACCCGCGGCGGC
>NZ_JBSGXP010000067.1:554-41596 GCF_053610105.1 Kitasatospora sp. NPDC054939
TGGTGGGGGCCCGGGGGGGCTGTGCCCCGTGGGCGGGGTGTGGCGCGTAGGGGTTGGGTCGGGGCCGGCACCCGACCCCGTGGGGCCCGCGAGACCTACCCGCGGCGGCGGTACGGCACCGGGTTGAGCTTGGCGGTGAGCGCCGAGAGGAAGGTCGGGAGCTTGTCGACCATGGCCCTGGGGACCGGGGTGGTCTGGACGCCGCCCCGCCGCAGGTCCTCGACGAGGAGGGTGTAGGTGCCGTTCTCCTCGACGAGTTCGGCGGCGTAGAGCAGTGTTCGGGTCGAGGTTTCCATCGGGGGTCCTAGGCTTGGGTGTCGTTGAGCCAGGCGTTCCACGCCTTGGTGGTCTGCTGCTCGTCGGTGTTCTCGGCGAACAGGTGGTGGCCCAGCCAGATGGGTACGTTCCAGGTGCTGCCGTTGAAGAACCGGTAGAGCGCGTCGGGGCCGCGCAGGCCGACGAAGTCGGCGCTGAGCCAGTCGACGACCACCTCCTCCGAGCCGCCGTCGGTGCCCGGGACGTGGAGCGGCAGCCGGTCGCCGACGACCGCGCCCTCGGTGAGGCCGAGGCGGCGGCGCAGGGCGGCGAAGTCGGCGGGGTCGGAGGTGGGTTCGGGGCGCGCCGCCCTGACGTAGACGGCGGGGCGGCCGGGGAAGTGCCGCAGGTACTCGGCGAGGCCGTGCTGGTAGAAGTCGACGTGCTTCTCGGCCGCGTCCGACTTGGCGTCCCACCTCCAGGTGTCGTCGACGACGCCGGTGTGCACCCAGTGGATTCCCATCCGCAGGTGGGTCGCGCCGTCGTCGCCCGGCTCGATCCGGTAGGTGAGCGTGTTGGAGAACCCGCCGTCCTGGGTCGCCCGGACCGCGAAGTGCCGCGGCGGCTCCCATGCCACGACGGTGGAGTCGCCCCGGGTGGCCTTTCCGCCGACGCGCGGCTCGACCTCCATGGGGTACAGCCAGCCGAGGTTGCCGGCGCCGGTGGCGACCGCGTCCCAGACCTGCTCGGGTGTGGCGGGCAGGTCCTGTTCCCGGCGGACCTCGAACTCTCGGGCCATGGTGGGTTCTCCTTCGTCGTCGTTCATGGGTCAGTAGGTGATCGGGAGGGCGCTCAGCCGCCGTTGCAGCGGGTTGGGCCGCCAGTCCAGTGCCGCCTTGTCGGCCAGCCGCAGCTGTGGCAGCCGGCGGACCAGGGTGCCGACCGCCACCTCGGCCTGGAGCTTGGCGAGCGGTCCGCCCAGGCAGAAGTGCGGGCCGTTGCCGAAGCTCAGGTGCCGGTTGCCGGGGCGGGTGAGGTCGAGCCGGTCGGGGTCCTCGAAGCGCTCGGGGTCGCGGTTGGTCGCGCCGAGGAACAGGTACACCAGCTCGCCCTCGCGCAGGGTCCGCCCGCCGATCTCCAGGTCCTCCGCGACGACCCGGACGATCGCCTGGGTCACCGTGTCGTAGCGGGCCAGTTCCTCGACGGCGCCGCGGATCAGCCCCGGGTCCGCGCGCAGCCGGGCCAGCTGGTCGGGGTGGCGCAGCAGGGCGAGCACGCCGTTGCCGATCAGGTGGGTGGTGGTCTCGTCGCCGGCGGTGATCAGGACGAAGCAGGTGGACAGCAGTTCGGAGTCGGTGAGCCGGTCGTCGTGCGCCTGCGTCGCGACCAGGGCGCTGATCAGGTCGTCGCCCGGGTCGGCCCGGCGGCGTCGGACGAGCCGGGCGAGGTACTCCTCGTACTGCTCGATCGCCTGCTCGGACTTGTCGATGTCCTCGCTCAGCCGGCCGAAGCGGCGGAACCACGTCTTGACCTGCGGGAGGTCCTCGGGCGGGATGCCGAAGAGCTCGCAGACGACGGACATCGGCAGCGGGGAGGCGACCGCCTCGATCAGGTCCGCGGTCGGCCCGGCCGCGACCGCCTCGTCGATGAGCCGGTCGACGATGCGCTGGACGCCGTCGCGCAGGGCTTCGACGCGCCGGGCGGTGAAGGCCCGGTTGGCCAGCTTGCGCAGCCGGGCGTGGTCCGGCGGGTCGGTGTTGGTCATCACCCGGCCGAGCCGGTCGGAGAGCCGGCTGAACGCCTTCAGGTCGCCGCCGAGTGCGACGTAGGCGCGGGTCATCCGGTCCCGGTCGTTGGACAGCCGCAGGTCGCCCAGGGCCGCCTCGACGTCGGCGTACCGGGTGAGGTACCAGATGCCCTGGGCGCTGCGGTGGACGGGGCTCTCGCGCCGCATGCGGGCGTAGAACGGGTAGGGGTCCCGCCGGGCCTCGGGGGTGAGCAGGTCCGCGGCGAGGTCGTGGGGCGGGGCGAGGTCGTGGGGCGGGGCGAGGCCCGCCGTGGGGCGGGCCTCGTCCGTGGTGTCGGTCGGGTTCACTGCGGGCCGCGCTACCGCTGGGTGTCCATGGCGTCGGCGAGGCTCCTGGGCCGCATGTCGGTCCAGGACTTCTCGACGTACTCCAGGCAGGCGGCGTTGGTGTCGGGGCCGTGGACGACGGTCCAGCCGTCGGGGACGTCCGCGAACTGCGGCCACAGCGAGTGCTGGTTCTCGTCGTTGACGAGGACGAGGAAGGTGCCGTCCTGGTCGTCGAAGGGGTTGGTCATGGGTCAGTCCTCCTGGGGGGAAAGGGTGGTGTCACCGGTGGCCTCGGCGAGCCCGGCGGCCAGGATCGGTCCGATCTGGGCCAGCGAGCCGGCTTGGGTCATCCGGTCGTGCCGGGTGGTGATCTCGTGCGATTCGATCCGGCCGGTGACGTAGGGGCGCCAGGTCTCGGGCCCGGCGTTGTCCTCGGCCCGGTCGAGCGTGGAGTTGAACAGGAGCAGGTCCCCGTCGTACCTGCCGGGGACGAAGTCGACCGCCAGCTTCGCGTTGTTGATCATGATCTCGACGATCACCTCGATCTGTCGCTCGTTCAGGCCGGCCAGCGCGCTGCCCCGCCGGTTCAGCACCTCGGCGACCTCGGTGTAGGTGATCTCGCGGTCGCCCAGCTCGTCCGGGTCGACGTCGAGCACACCGACGAGCACGTCCCGCACGGTGGGCACCGGGGCCACCTCGAACTGCACGTCCTTCACGGGGTAGGCGTCGAGGATCGCCAGCAGTGCGGTCCGCTCGCCGCGCGCCTGCAGCTCGCAGGCCAGCGCGTGGGCGATCAGCCCGCCGGCGGACCAGCCGAGCAGCAGGTACGGGCCCTCCGGCTGGATCTTCTGGATCTGGTCGGCGTAGTCGGCCGCCATCTCCTCGCAGGACGTCGGCAGGGGTTCGGGCCGGCCGAGGCCGCGCGCCTGGATCGCGTAGACCGGGTGCTCGGGACCGACGTGGTTCAGCAGGCCGCTGTACGACCAGCTGATGCCGCCACCGGGGTGGATGCAGAACAGCGGTGTGCTGGTCCCGGTCGAACGCAGCGGCAGCACCACGTCCAACGCGTCGTCGGGATTGTCCATGACCAGGCGCCCGGTGAGACCGGCCACGGTCGGTGCCTCGAACAGCATGCGCAGGCCCAACTCCAGGCCGAGGGTCTCCCGGACGCGGGAGGCCAGGCGGGCGGCCAGCAGCGAGTGCCCGCCGAGGTCGAAGAAGTTGTCGTCGATGCTCACCTGCTCCCGGCCGAGGACCTCGGCGAAGAGTCCGCACAGCAGCTGCTCCTGCGGCGTCCGGGGGCCGCGCCCGGCGTCCGACGCCCCGTACGCGGGGGCGGGCAGGGCGGCCCGGTCGAGCTTGCCGTTGGCGGTCAGCGGCAGCGCGTCCACGGTGACGAACGCCGCCGGCACCATGTAGTCGGGCAGGTCGCGGCGCAGCCTGGCGGACAGCTCGCCCGCCTCGGGCGCGCCCTCGGGGGTGGGCACCAGGTAGGCGACCAGGCGCTTGTCGCCCGGCCGGTCCTCGCGGGCGACCACGGCCGCCTGGGCGACGCCCGGGCAGCCCGCCAGGACCGCCTCGATCTCTCCGGGCTCGATCCGCAGGCCGCGCAGCTTGACCTGGTGGTCGGCGCGTCCGGCGAACTCCAGGATCCGGTCGGCCCGCCACCACGCCAGGTCGCCGGTGCGGTACATCCGGCTCCCGGGCGGTCCGTAGGGGTCGGCGGTGAAGCGCTCCGCCGTCAGGCCGGGCCTGCCGAGGTAGCCCCGGGCGACCCCCACCCCGGCGAGGTACAGCTCGCCGACCAGGCCCGTCGGTACCGGCCGCAGGTGGTCGTCGAGGACGTAGGTGCGCATGTTCGCCATCGGGCCGCCGATCGGCACGGTCGCGGCGTGTTCGGGGAGGGTGTGCACCGGGTGGCAGGTGGCCAGGGTGGTGGCCTCGGTGGGCCCGTAGCCGTTGACCACCTCGATGCCGGGGCAGGCCGCGAGCACCCGGGCCGCGGCGGCCGGGGAGACCACGTCGCCGCCGGTCCACACCTCGCGCACCCCGGCGAGCAGGCCCGGGCGCTCCTCGGCGACGAGCCGGAACAGTCCGGCGGTCAGCCACAGTCCGGTCACCCCGTGCGAGGCGATCGTGTGCTGGAGCAGGTCGAGGTCGAGCTGCTCGGGCGGCGCGACCACGATCCGGCCGCCGTTGAGCAGCGGCACCCAGAGCTCGTAGGTCGAGAGGTCGAAGGCCGTCGGGGAGTGCATCAGCACCCGCTCGTGTCCGCCGCCGCGGAATTCGGGGGTCAGTGCGTGGCCCACCACGTCATGGTGGGTGACGGCGACGCCCTTCGGCCGGCCGGTCGAACCGGAGGTGTACATGATGTATGCCAACTGGCCCGGTTCGCACGGGACTTCGAGGGCGGACCGGTCGGGCTCGGCCTGCACCAGGGCGGCCAGCACCTCCCGGGTGAGCACCAGGGCGGCCCCGCTCTCCTCCCGGATCAGGTCGATCCGGGAGGAGGGGAAGCGCGAGTCCAGCGGCACGTAGGCGCCGCCGGCCTTGAGGATCGCCAGGATCGCCACGACCAGCTCCGCCGAGCGCTCCAGCAGCACCGCGACCGGTGTCTCCGGCCGTACGCCCTGGCGGACCAGTGCGCGGGCGAGCCGGTTGGAGCGCAGGTCGAGCTCCCGGTAGGTCAGCTCGGCGGCGCCCGCCACGACGGCCACCGCGTCCGGGGTGGCCCGCACCTGGCGGGCGAACAGTTCCGGCACGGCGGCGCGGGGCAGCTCGGCCGCCGTGTCGTTGAACCCGTACAGCAGCCGGTGGCGTTCCGCGTCGGACATGATGTCGAGCCGGCTGAGCGGCCGGTCCGGGTCGGCGACCGCCGCCCGCAGCAGCCGGGCCCAGCGCTCGAACAGCAGCTCCACGGTGGCCGGGTCGAACAGGTCGGTGGCGAACTCCACCGCGCCGACCAGGCCGTCGGGGCCGGGGGCGGCTCCGTCCGGGCGGAACTGTTCGGCCAGGCTGAAGGTCAGGTCGACCCGGGAGGTGCCGGTCGGCGCATCCAGGTGGCCGGTCTCCAGTCCCGGCAGCCCGAACTCGCCCAGCGGCGCGTTCTGCAGGGCCAGCATGACCTGGAACAGCGGGTGGTGGGCCAGCGACCGGGCCGGGTTGACCACCTCGACCAGGTACTCGAACGGCACGTCCTGGTGGTCGTAGGCGGTGAGCGCCTTCTGCCGGACCCGGCCGAGCAGTTCGGCGAAGCCGGGGTCGCCGCTCGTGTCGGTGCGCAGCACCAGGGTGTTGACGAAGAAGCCGACGAGCTCGTCCAGTGCCTGGTCGGTGCGGCCGGCGATCGGGCTGCCGATCGGGAGGTCCGTACCGGCGCCGAGCCGGGTGAGCAGCGCGGCAAGACCGGCCTGGAGCACCATGAACATACTGGCGCCGCGCGCGGCGGCCAGGTCCCGCAGGGCCTGGTGCAGGTCGGCGTCCAGCCGGACCGCCACCCGGCCGCCCCGCTGGGAGGCCACCGGCGGCCGGGGCCGGTCGGCGGGCAGCTGCAGCTGTTGCGGCACGCCCGTCAGCTCCTGCTTCCAGTAGGCCAGTTGCCGGGCGAACAGGCTGTCGGGGTCGGCGGCGTCGCCGAGCAGCTCGCGCTGCCACCGGGAGTAGTCGGCGTACTGCACCGGCAGCGGGGACCACTGCGGTTCCTCGCCCCGGCAGCGGGCCGCGTAGGCCGCTGCCAGGTCCCCGGCGAGCGGGCCCATCGACCAGCCGTCGGCGGCGATGTGGTGCACCACGACCAGCAGCGCGTGCCGGTCGGGGGCGAGCGCGTAGAGCTCCGCCCGGACCGGTGGCTCCGCCGCCAGGTCGAAGCCGCGCCGGGCCGTCTGCGCCAGCCGCTCGGCCAGTGCGCCCTCGTCGAGCTCGACCACCGGCAGTGCGGGGTGTGCCTGCGCGGTGCTCAGCACGACCTGGTACGGCACGCCGTCCGTCTCGCGGAAGACCGTCCGCAGGCTCTCGTGCCGGGCGATCACGTCCGCGAGCGCGGCGTGCAGGGCCGGCCGGTCCAGTGCGCCGGTCAGGCCGAGCGCGAGCGGCATGTTGTAGGTGGCGCTCGGCCCGTCCATCCGGTGCAGGAACCACAGGCGGCGCTGGGCGAAGGACAGCGGAACCCGGTCGGGGCGCGGCTGGGCGGTGAGCGCGGGCCGCGCCGTTCCGGAGCCGTCCAGGCGGGCCGCCAGGGCGGCCACGGTCGGGGTCTCGAACAGCGTCCGGACCTCCAGCTCGGCACCGAGGGTCGCCCGGACCCGGGAGGCGAGGCGGGTCGCCAGCAGGGAGTGCCCGCCCAGGTCGAAGAAGCTGTCCTCGACCCCGACCTGCGCCAGCCCGAGCACCTCGGCGAACAGCTCGGCGAGGAGCTGCTCCTGCGGGGTGCGCGGCGCCCGCCCGACACCGGCCGAGCCGAGGTCGGGAGCGGGCAGTGCGCGGCGGTCGAGCTTGCCGCTGGTCGTCAGCGGCAGCGCCTCCAGCGCCACGAACGCCGACGGGATCAGGTAGTCGGGAAGCCGTCCGCGCAGCCAGTCGCGGAGTTCACCGATGAGGGCGCCGGTGCCCCGGCTGCCGGTCGGGCGGTTGGTCAGCGCGGACAGCGCGCCGCCGGTGGCCCGGGCCGTCCGGTACGGCTCGACCGGGGAGCCGTGGTGCGTCCGCGGGTCGGCGAAGACGACGTCCACGGCGTCGGCCTCGGTGGCCGACCAGGTGACGCCCACCCGGCGGTCGAACTCCCGCCCGAGGGCGTGGAAGTCCTCCGGGTCGGGAAGGTCGCACTCCTCCGGGGCGTGCAGCCGTTCCAGCAGCTCGGCGAGCGAGGCGTCCCCGGCCTGCACCGCCCGGGCCAGGGCGGCTTCCCGCGCCACCCGGCGGTTCGGCACCCCGGTGATCCGCAGCACCTCGGCGCGCGACTCGGCGAGCAGCGCGCGCAGCCCGGCCGGTCCGGCGACCTGCCGCCCCCACTCCAGCTCGACGCACCGGCCCGGGGCCGCCGGGGCCACCGGCGGCTTGTGCAGCGTCACGTCGTAGCGGTAGCGGCTCAGTTCGTTGTGATGGCGGCCGCGCTTGACCTCCACCACGACCGCGCCGATCTCCGTGCCCTGCTCCCGCAGGACGGTGAAGAAGTCCGGGTCGACCAGGAGTTCCTTCTCCACCCGCACGGCCTGCTCGACCGCCCGGCGCACGGCCGCGAGGTCGCCGCCGTCGCCGGTCCGGTGCAGCTGGACGGCGGTGGCCAGCGGGCGCAGCAGGCGCAGGTTGCGGACGTCGCCGATGAAGAGCGCGCCGCCGGGGGCGAGCAGCCTCATCAGCTTCTCGACGACGTCGGCGAGGTAGGCGGCGGACGGGAAGTACTGCACCACCGAGTTGATCACGATGGTGTCGAACTGCCCGGCAGGAAGGCTTTCGGTGTCGTGTGCGGGGCGGGTCTGCAGCACGACCCGCCGGGCCAGGCCGTCCTGTCGGCCCACCTGGGCGGCCAGGGCGTCGACGGCGGTGGCGGAGAAGTCGGTCGCCCAGTACGACGCGCAGTGCGGTGCGACCTGCGAGAGCAGCAGTCCGGTGCCGACGCCCACCTCCAGCACCCGGCGCGGGCGCAGGGCCAGGATGCGGGCCACGGTGGCGTCGCGCCACTCCCGCATCTGCTCGACGGGGATCGGGCCGGCGTCGTAACTGCTGTTCCAGCCGACGAAGTTCTGGCCGAAGGCGGTCTGCTCGGGGGTGATGGGCAGGGCGTCGTAGATGTCCTGCCACTCGCCCACGTGGTCCGCCTCCAGGCCGTCGTCCCGGGCGGTGTCCTGGCGCGGGACGACGTAGCCGATCAGCCGGTCGTCCTGGGCGAGGACGGCGCTCCGGGCGACGGCGGGGTGCTCGGCCAGGGCGGCCTCGACCTCGCCGGGCTCGACGCGGAAGCCGCGCACCTTCACCTGGTCGTCGGCGCGGCCCACGTACTCCAGCTGCGAGTCGGCGCGGAAGCGGACCACGTCACCGGTGCGGTACATCCTGGCGCCCGAAGGGCCGAACGGGCAGGCCACGAAGCGCCCGGCGGTCAGGCCCGGCCGGTTCAGGTAGCCGCGGGCCAGGCCGGCGCCGGCGACGTACAACTCGCCCGGCACGCCCGGGGGCACCGGCCGCAGCCGCTCGTCCAGGACGTACACCCGGGCGTTGGCGATCGGGCGGCCGATCGGCGGCACGCCCGATCCCGCGGCCAGCGGGTCGCTCATGGTCGCGCACACCGTGGTCTCCGTCGGACCGTACGCGTTGATCATCCGCCGGCCCGGCGCCCAGCGGGCCACCAGCTCCGGCGGGCACGCCTCGCCCGCCACCACCAGCGTCGACACGGTCGTCGCGCCCTCCGGCAGGGCCGCCAGGACGGACGGGGGCACGGTCGCGTGGGTGACCGCGAGGCCCGGGTCGGTCAGCGCCGCGACCGGGTCCGCTGCCGGGGGCAGCACCAGGGCCGCGCCGCACAGCAGGGCGGTGTAGATCTCCGACACCGAGGCGTCGAAGCTGGGCGAGGCGAATTGGAGCACCCGGCTGCCGGGGTCGATCGCGAACCGCTCGATCTGCCCGGCGACCAGGCTCGCCACACCGCCGTGGGCGACCACGACACCCTTGGGGCGGCCCGTCGAGCCCGAGGTGTAGATCACGTACGCCGGGTGCCGGACGTCCAGCGCGACCACCGGATCGGTCTCCGGCCACTCCCCCTCGACCACCATCGCCGGATCGTCGACCATCAGTACCGGACGGGCGTCCGCCAGCATGAAGTCGATCCGCGCCCGCGGGTACGCCGGGTCCACCGGCAGGTACGCCGCCCCGGCCTTCAGCACACCCAGGACCGCCACCACCGACTCCACCGAGCGCGGCAGCGCCACCGCCACCACCCGCTCCGGACCCACCCCCCGGGCGATCAGCGCATGCGCGAACCGGTTCGCCCGGGCGTTCAGCCGGCGGTAGGTCAACTCTTCATCGCCGCACACCAGCGCCACCGCGTCCGGCGTCGCCGCCACCTGGGCGGCGAAGGCCTGCGGCACCGGGACGGCTCCCACCTCGCGGTCGGTCGCGTTGCTCCGTTCCAGCAGGCGGTGCCGCTCGTCGGCGTCGAGGAGGTCGATGCGTCCGATCGGCCGGTCCGGGTCGGCGGTGACGGCCTCCAGCAGGAGCGTCCAGCGCCGGACGAGGGCCTCGACCGTCGAACGGTCGAACAGGTCGGTGGCGTACTCGACCGCGCCGACGATCCCGGCCGGGCTCCCGTCCGCACCGAACTGCTCGACCAGGCTCGCCCCGAGGTCGAACTTGGCGGTTCCGGTGGCCACCGCGTACGTGGCCACGTCCAGGCCGGGCAGCGAGAAGCGGCCCATCGGCGCATTCTGCACGGCCAGGACGGTCTGGAACAGCGGGTGGTGCGACAGCGAGCGGGACGGGTTCAGCACCTCCACCAGGTGCTCGAACGGCACGTCCTGGTGCGCGTACGCCGACAGCGCCGTCTCCCGCACCCGGCCCAGCAGCTCCGCGAAGCTCGGATCACCGCTCGTGTCCGTCCGCAGCACCAGCGTGTTCACGAAGAACCCGACCAGATCGTCCAACGCCTCGTCGGTGCGCCCCGCGATCGGCGAACCGATCGGGATGTCCGTCCCCGCACCCAGCCGCGTGTACAGCGCGGCCAACGCCGCCTGCAGCACCATGAACAGACTGGTGCCGGTGCTCCGCGCCAACTCCGCGAGGTCGGTGTGCAGTTCGGGGCCCAGCTCCAGGCCGACGTGGTCCCCGCGCCAGCCGGCGACGGCCGGCCGCGGCCGGTCGGCGGGCAGCTGGAGCAGCTCCGGCAGCTCGGACAGCTGCCGCTTCCAGTAGTCGAGCTGCTCGGCGAACCGGCTCCGCGGGTCGGCGGCGTCGCCGAGCAGCTCGCGCTGCCACAGGGTGTAGTCGGCGTACTGCACCGGGAGGTTCGACCAGGTCGGCGCCCGGCCCTCGCTCCGGGCGGCGTACGCCTCGGCGAGGTCCCGCGCCAGCGGGCCGGTGGACCAGCCGTCACCGGCGATGTGGTGCATGACCAGCAGCAGCACGTGCTCGTCCGGCGCGACGGCGAACAGCTCGGCCCGCAGCGGGGGTTCCGCCGCCAGGTCGAACGGCCGCCGGGCGAACCCGGCGAGCCGGTCGTGCAGTTCGGCCTGCGAGACCTCGGTCAGCCCGGCCCGGGGCCGGGCCTCGGCCGGGTCCAGGACCCGCTGGCACGGGACGCCGCCCACCTCCGGGAAGACCGTGCGCAGGCTCTCGTGCCGGGCCACCACGTCGGCCAGCGCCTGGTCCAGCGCGGACCGGTCCAGCGTCCCGGCCAGGTGCAGCGCCAGCGGGATGTGGTAGGTGGCGGCGCTGCCGTCCATGCGGTGCAGGAACCAGAGCCGGCGCTGGGCGAAGGAGAGCGGCACCGCCTCCGGCCGCTCGTGAACGGTCAGCGCCGGGCGGGTACGGCCCGCCCCGGCCAGCGCCTCGGCCAGGCCCGCGACGGTGGGCGCCTGGAACAGTGCGCGCAGCCCGAGCTCCACGCCGAGCACCGACCGCACCCGCGCGGTCAGCCGGGTGGCGAGCAGGGAGTGCCCGCCCAGGTCGAAGAAGTGGTCGTCGACCCCGACCCGCGGCAGGCCCAGCACCTCGGCGAACAGCTCGCACAGGATCTGCTCCTGCGGGGTGCGCGGCGCCCGGCCGGCCTCGGCCGTGCCGGGGTCGGGAGCGGGCAGCGCGGCGCGGTCCAGCTTTCCGTTGGGCGTCAGCGGCAGCGCGTCCAGCACCGTGAACACCGCCGGCACCAGGTAGTCGGGCAGCCGGTCGCGCAGGTGCGCCGCCAGCCCCGCCGGCCGCGGCGCCGTACCGGGACGGGCCGCCACGTAGCCGACGAGCCGGTCGTCCCGGGCCACGACGGCCGCCTGGGCGACGGCGGGGTGCTCGGCCAGGGCCGCCTCGATCTCGCCGAGTTCGACCCGGAAGCCGCGGACCTTCACCTGGTCGTCGGCGCGGCCGACGTACTCCAGCTCGCCGTCGGACCGCCGGCGCACCAGGTCACCGGTGCGGTACATCTGCGCACCCGCCGGGCCGAACGGACAGGCGACGAAGCGCCCCGCCGTCAGGCCCGGTCGGTTCAGGTAGCCGCGCGCCAGACCGGGGCCGGCGACGTACAACTCCCCCACTACGCCCGGCGGCACGATGCGCAGCCGCTCATCCAGGACGTACACCTGGAAGCCCGCGACCGCGCGGCCGATCGGCGGCACGCCGGCCCCCGGCGACAGCGGATCGCTCATGGTCGCGCACACGGTCGTCTCGGTCGGACCGTACGCATTGATCATCCGACGCCCGGGCGCCCAGCGCTCCACCAGCTCCGGCGGGCAGGCCTCGCCCGCGACCACCAGCGTGGCGGCCGTGACGTCGGCGCTGTCCACCGCTGCCAGGGCCGAGGGCGGCAGGGTCACATGGGTGACGCCGAGCCGACGGTCCGTCAGCGCCTCCAGCGGGGCCTCGGCCGGGGCGAGGACGAGGGCGGCGCCGCTGAGCAGGGCGCTGCAGAGGTCCCAGAAGGACGCGTCGAAGCTGGGCGAGGCGAACTGGAGCACCCGGCTGCCCGGCGCCACGCCGAGCCGCTCGACCTGCGCCGCCACCAGGCCCGACACCCCGCTGTGGCTCACCAGGACGCCCTTGGGGCGGCCGGTCGAGCCCGAGGTGTAGATCACGTACGCCGGGTGCCGGACGTCCAGCTCGACCACCGGATCGGTCTCCGGCCACTCCCCCTCGACCACCATCGCCGGATCGTCGACCAGCAGCGCCGGACGGGCGTCCGCCAGCATGAAGTCGATCCGCGCCCGCGGGTACGCCGGATCCACCGGCAGGTACGCCGCCCCGGCCTTCAGCACGCCGAGAACCGCCACCACCGACTCCACCGAACGCGGCAGCGCCACCGCCACCACCCGCTCCGGACCCACCCCCCGGGCGATCAGCGCATGCGCGAACCGGTTCGCCCGGGCATTCACCTGCCGATACGTCAGCTTCCGACCGGCGCACACCAGCGCCACCGCGTCCGGCGTCGCCGTCACCTGGGCGGCGAACAGCTCCGGCAGGCTGACGCCGGCCGCCCCGCCCTCGACGGCGGGCAGCAGCTCGCTGCGCTCCTCGGCCGACAGCAGGTCGATCCCGCCGATCGGCCGGTCGGGCGCGGCCGCGACCGCGGCCAGCAGCCTGGTCCACCGGGCGGCCAGGGCCTCGACCGTCGAGCGGTCGAACAGGTCGGTGCTGTACTCGACCGCACCGCTGAGCCCGGCCGGCGCGCCGTCGGGCCCGTGCTCCTCCGCGAACCCGAAGGTCAGGTCGAGCCGCGCGGTCCCGGTGAGCACGCTCACCCCGGAGACCTGGAGACCCGGCAGCTCGAAGTCACCACCCGGCGCGTTCTGCACGACCAGCCCGGTCTGGTACAGCGGGTGGTGGGACAGCGAGCGGGACGGGTTCAGCGCCTCCACCAGGTGCTCGAACGGCACATCCTGGTGCGCGTACGCCGACAGCGCCGTCTCCCGCACCCGGCCCAGCAGCTCGGCGAAGCTCGGGTCACCGCTCGTGTCGGTGCGCAGCACCAGCGTGTTGATGAAGAACCCGACCAGGTCGTCCAGCGCCTCGTCGGTGCGCCCCGCGATCGGCGAACCGATCGGGATGTCCGTCCCCGCACCCAGCCTCGTGTACAGCGCGGCCAACGCGGCCTGCAGCACCATGAACAGGGTCGCACCCGAGCGTCGCGCCAACTCCACCAGCGCCGTGTGCAGTTCGGCGTCGATCCGGAGTTCCAGCAGGTCGCCGCCGTACGACATGGCGGCCGGCCGCGGCCGGTCGGCAGGCAGCTGCAGCTGCTCGGGCAGCCCGGCCAGCGCCTGCGTCCAGTAGGCGACCTGGCGGGCGAACACGCTGTCGGCGTCGTGCTCGTCGCCCAGGATGTCGTGCTGCCACAGGGTGTAGTCGCCGTACGTCACCGGCAGCGGCGGCCAGGCCGGCGCCCCGCCGCCCTGCCGGGCGGTGTAGGCGGTGGCCAGGTCGCGGGCCAGCGGCCCCATGGACCAGCCGTCCCCGACGATGTGGTGCATGACCAGCAGCAGCACGTGCTCGTCCGGCGCGACCGCCAGCAGCTCCGCCCGCAGCGGTACCTCCGAGGTCAGGTCGAAGCCGCGCACCGCCGCCTCGCGCAGCAGGGCGGGCACCTCCGCCTCGCCGGCCGCGCGTACGGTCAGCGGGACGGCGACCTCGGCGGTGTCCAGCGTCCGCTGGTACGGCACTCCGGCGGTGTGCGGGAAGACCGTGCGCAGGGTCTCGTGCCGGGCCACCACGTCCGCGAGCGCGGCGCTCAGCGCGGCCCGGTCGAGGTCGCCGGACAGCCGCAGCGCCAGCGGCATGTGGTAGGTGGCGCTCGGCGCCCCGAACTGCTGGAGGAACCAGAGCCGGCGCTGGGCGAACGACAGCGGCATCGGTTCGCGGCGGGGCCTGGGCACCAGGGCCTGCCGCGCGGCGCCGGCGTCGTGCAGCCCGGCCGCCAGCCCGGCGGGTGTGGGGGTCCGGAACAGGCCGCGCAGCTCCGGTTCGACCCCGAGGGTGGCCCGGACCCGCGAGACCAGCCGGGTGGCGAGCAGGGAGTGCCCGCCCAGCGCGAAGAAGTCCTCGTCGACCCCGACCCGCGGCAGGCCCAGCACCTCGGCGAACAGCTCGCACAGGATCTGCTCCTGCGGGGTGCGCGGCGCCCGGCCGCCGACGGTCGTACCCGGCTCCGGCGCGGGCAGCGCCGCCCGGTCCAGCTTCCCGTTCGGCGTCAGCGGCAGCGCGTCCAGCAGCACGAACGCGGACGGCACCAGGTAGTCCGGCACCCGCTCGCGCAGGTACGCCGCCAGCTCCGCCGCGGTCGCCCCGCTCCCGGCCGGGGGGACGACGTACGCGACGATCCGGTCCTCGCGGGCGAGCACCGCGACCTGGGCGACGCCCGGGTGCGCGGTCAGCTCGGCCTCGATCTCGCCCGGCTCGACCCGGAAGCCGCGCACCTTCACCTGATGGTCGACCCGGCCGGCGAACTCCAGCTCCCTGTCGGCCCGCCAGCGGACCAGGTCGCCGGTGCGGTACATCCTGGCGCCCGCCGGACCGTACGGGTCGGCCACGAAGCGCCCGGCGGTGAGCCCGGGCCGGTTCAGGTACCCCCGGGCCAGACCCTCCCCGGCCAGGTACAGCTCGCCCAGCACGCCGGGGGCGACCGGTCGCAGCGCCGAGTCCAGCACGTACACCCGGCAGTTGTCGATCGGACGGCCGATCGGCACCGGCAGCGGGCAGTCGGCCGGGTCGGGCGGCAGCGGGTAGGCGGTGATGACGTGGGTCTCGGCGGGGCCGTAGTGGTTGTGCAGCACCCGGCCCGGCCGGCGCGCCCGGAAGCGGCGCACGGCACCGCCGAGGCGCATCGCCTCACCGGCCTGGGCGACCAGCCGCAGGCTCGGCAGCTCCAGCCCGGCCTCCTCGGCGGCCTCGGCCAGCGCCTCGACCACCAGGTTGGGCGCGAACAGCTCCTCCACCCGGTGCCGGTCCAGCCAGTGCGCGAACAGCTCGGCGCTGCGGCGCTGCTCCTCGGTCGGCACGACCAGGGTCTTCCCGTACAGCAGCGCAGAGAGCACCTCCTGCACCGAGACGTCGAAGCTGATCGCGGTGAACTGCGCGACCCGTGTGCCGGGCTCGCCGCCGACGGCCCCGTGGTGCCACGCCAGCAGGTTCAGCAGCCCTGCGGCGGGCATCACCACGGCCTTGGGCCGGCCGGTGGAGCCGGAGGTGTAGATCACGTAGGCCGGGTGCCGGGCGTCCACGGCGACGGCCGGATCGGTCTCCGGCAGGTCCCCGTCCGGTACGACGGCCGCGAGGTCGTCGAGCACCACGGCCGGACGCGCGTCCTCCAGCATGTACGCGATGCGGGCGGCCGGGTAGTCCGGGTCGACCGGCAGGTAGGCCGCACCCGTCTTGAGCACAGCGAGGACGGCGACCACCAGCTCGGCGGAGCGCGGCAGCCGCAGCGCGACGACCTGCTCCGGGCCCACTCCGCGTGCGATCAGGGCGTGCGCCAGCCGGTTGGCCCGGCGGTTCAGCTCGCGGTAGGTCAGCACGCGGGACATCGGCTCGCCGGCCTCGAACAGCACCGCCTCGGCCTCCGGGGTCGCCCGGACCTGCGCCTCGAACAGCGCCGGCAGGGTGGCCGCGGGCACCGGGCGGGCGGTGTCGTTGCGGGTGACCAGCAGCTCGTGCCGCTCCTCGGCGGTGAGGACGTCGATCCGGCTCAGCGGGCGGTCCGGCGCGGCGACCACCGCCGCCAGCAGCCGCAGCCACCGGGCGACCAGCGCCTCCACCGTGGCCGGGTCGAACAGGTCGGTGCTGTACTCGACCCGCCCGACGATGCCCTCGGCGGGCCCGCCGGTGCCGCCGCGCTCCAGCAGGTGGAAGCCGAGGTCGAACATCGCGGTCGGCGTCCGCACCAGGACGATCTCGGCGGTCAGACCGCTCAGCGCGAACTCGGTGCGCGGCACGTTCTGCAGCGCCAGCAGCACCTGGAACAGCGGCTGCCGGGCGAGCGACCGGGACGGGTTGAGGGCCTCGACGACGTGCTCGAACGGCAGGTCCTGGTGCGCGTACGCGCCGAGCGCGCCCTCCCGGACCCGGACCAGCAGCTCGGCGAAGGACGGGTCGCCGCCGGTGTCCGTGCGGAGCACCAGGGTGTTGACGAAGAACCCGACGAGGTCGTCCAGCGCCTGGTCGGTCCGGCCGGCGATCAGGCTGCCGACCGGGATGTCCGTGCCCGCGCCGAGCTTGTCCAGCAGCGATGCCAGGGCGGCCTGCAGCACCATGTACACGCTGGCGCCGTGCTCCCGGCCCAGTCGGACCAGCCCGGCGTGCAACTCGGCGTCCACCTCGATCGCGAGGTGACCGCCCGCGTAGGAGGGGGTCGCGGGGCGGTGGCGGTCGGCGGGGAGCGTGATCTGCTCCGGCAGGTCCGCCAGCGTCCGCGTCCAGTGGGCCAGCTGACGGGTGAACAGGCTGTGCTCGTCGTCCGCGTCACCGAGCAGCCGGTCCTGCCACAGGGTGTAGTCGGCGTACTGCACCGGCAGTGGCGCCCACTGCGGCTCCTCGCCCCGGCGGCGCGCCGCGTACGCGGTGGCCAGGTCGGCGGCCAGCGGGCCGAGCGACCAGCCGTCGCCGGCGATGTGGTGCATCACCAGGAGCAGCACGTGCTGGTCCGCCGAGAGCGCGAACACCTCGGCGCGCAACGGTGGTTCGGCCGCGAGGTCGAACCCGCGCGCCGCTGCCGCCGCCAGCAGCCCCGGCAGGGCCGGCTCGTCGGCCGGGGTGACCGACAGCCTCGGGCGCGCCGCTCCGGCGGCCAGCACCTGCTGGTGGGGCACGCCGTCCACGGCCGGGAAGACCGTGCGCAGGGTCTCGTGCCGGTCGGCGAGGTCGCCCAGCGCCGCCTCCAGGGCCGCCGGGTCCAGCGGTCCCGAGAGCCGCCAGGCGAGCGGCATGTTGTAGACGGAGTCGGCGCCCTCCAACTGGCGCAGGAACCACAGCCTCCGCTGAGCGGACGACAGTGGGACGAACGCGGGCCGCTCCGCCCGCTCCAGGGCGAGCCGGGCCCGGTCCGCGCCGCCCAGCCCGGCGGCCAGCCCGGCCACGGTCGGGCTGCGGAACAGGGTGGCCAGCGGCAGCTCCACGCCCAGCGTCGCCCGGATCCGGGCCACCAGCCGGGTGGCCAGCAGGGAGTGCCCGCCGAGGTCGAAGAAGTCGTCGTCGACGCCGACCGCGGACCGGCCCAGCACCTCGGCGAACAGCTCCGCCAGCACGTGTTCCTCGGGAGTGTGCGGTGCCCGGCCGGCCCGCGTCACGGTGGACTCGGGCTCGGGCAGTGCGCGCCGGTCCAGCTTGCCGCTGGCGTTCAACGGCAGGGCGTCGAGAGGGACGAACGCGGACGGCACCATGTAGTCCGGCAGCCGCTCGCGCAGGTGCGCCCGCAGGTCGCCGGGCTGGGGCTCCGACCCGGTGGTGGGCACCAGGTACGCGACCAGCCGGGCGTCCTGCGCCCGGTCCTGCCGGACGATCACGGCGGCCCGCGCGACCTGCGGGTGGTCCGCCAGGACCGCCTCGATCTCGCCGAGTTCGATCCGGAAGCCCCGGACCTTGACCTGGTCGTCGGTGCGGCCGAGGAACTCCAGGTCCCCTTCCGGGTTCCACCGCACCAGGTCACCGGTGCGGTACATCCGAGAGCCACTCGGACCGAACGGGTCCGCGACGAAGCGCCCCGCGGTCAGCCCCGGCCGGTTCAGATAGCCGCGCGCCAGGCCCGCACCGGCGATGTACAGCTCCCCCGGCACACCGGCGGGCACCGGCTGCAGCGCGCCGTCGAGCACGTGCAGCCGGACGCCGCCGAGCGGTCGGCCGATCACCGGGCGCGGGCTCGAACCCACCGGGGCGACCACCGAGTCCACCGTGCACTCGGCCGGCCCGTAGTAGTTGAGGGAGAGCACCCCGTCGGCCGCCCGCAGCTGCTCCCACAGCCGCTCCGGCACGGGCTCCCCGCCCAGCCCGACCATCGAAGGACGCCACCGCGGGTGGTCCAACAGGCCGTGGTCGACGAGGACCTGCAGGTAGGACGGGGTTCCGCCGACGGTGTCCAGCCCGGCCCGCGCGGCGTACGCGAGGTAGGCGTCCGGGTCCGTCCAGGTCGCCTCGTCCAGGACGTGCAGCTCGTGGCCTGCGAACAGGGCGAGCAGCTGGTCGCAGGAGGCGTCGAACGACACGGACGTGGTCAGCCCGATCCGCATGCGCTCCTTGATCCGCAGGAACAGCGGACCCTGGTCGGCGAACAGGTTGGACAGGCCGCCGTGCGTCGCCACCACGCCCTTGGGCTTGCCGGTCGAACCGGAGGTGTAGATGACGTAGGCCGGGTGGCCCGGGTCGACGGCCACGGCGGGGTCCGTCACCGGGCAGCCCGCCACCAGCGCGGCCGTCTCCGGGTCGTCGGTCACCAGCCACCCGGCCGGACCGTCCGGCAGCCGGCCCCGGGTGCGGGAGTCGGTCACCGCCAGGACCGGCCGGGCGTCGTCGAGCATGTACCGGATCCGTGCGGCCGGGTACTCCGGATCGACCGGGAAGTACGCGGCGCCCGTCTTCAGCACCGCGAGGATCGTCACCACCAGCTCGGCCGAGCGCGGCAGCGCCACCGCCACCAGCCGCTCCGGCCCGGCCCCCCGCGCGATCAGCGCATGCGCCAACCGGTTGGCCCGCGCGTCCAGCTCCGCGTACGTCAGCGACGCGTCCGGCCCCACCAGGGCAACGGCGTCGGGATTCGCACCCGCCTGGGCCCGGAACAGCTCCGGCAGGCTCGCGGTGAAGGCCCGGGCCGCCGGGCCGGTGCCCAGCGCCGTCAGCTCGGCGCGCTCCTCGGCGGTGAGCAGGCCGAGCCGGCTGAGCCGCCGCCGCGGGTCGGCGACCGCGGCGCGGAGCAGCCGTTCCCACCGGCCGATCATCGTCTCGACGGTGGCCGGGTCGTAGAGGTCACTGGTGTACTCGACGGACCCGTCGATGCCCTCCGGGGAACCGTCCTCCGCGTGCCGCTCCGCCATGGTGAAGATCAGGTCGAGCTTGGCGGTGGTCGACGTCGACGGCACGTCCTCGACGCGCAGCCCGGGCGGCGCGAAGTCGGCCCGGGGTGCGTTCTGCAGCACCAGCATGACCTGGAACAGCGGGTGGTGGGACAGCGACCGGGACGGGTTCAGAACCTCGACGAGGTGTTCGAACGGCAGGTCCTGGTGGGCGTACCCGGCCAGCGCGGTGTCCCGGACCCGGCCCAGCAGCTCGGCGAAGGTCGGGTCGCCCGAGGTGTCGGTGCGGAACACCAGGGTGTTGACGAAGTAGCCGACCAGCTCGTCCTGCGCCTGGTCGGTCCGGCCCGCGACGGGGCTGCCGACCGGGATGTCGTCGCCCGCGCCGAGCTTGTTCAGCAGCGCCGCCAGCCCTGCCTGGAGCACCATGAACAGACTGGTGCCGTGCGCGCGGGCGAGCTCGCGCAGACCTCGGTGCAGCTCGGCGTCCAGCCCGGCAGGCACGGAACCGCCCCGGTGCGAGGCGACCACCGGGCGGGGCCGGTCGGTGGGCAGCTGGATCCGCTCCGGCAGGCCGGCCAGCTGCCGGGTCCAGTGGGCCGCCTGGCCGGCGAACAGGCTGTCCGGGTCGGCGGAGTCGCCGAGCAGGTCGTGCTGCCACAGGGTGTAGTCGGCGTACTGGACCGGCAGTTCCTCCCACTGCGGCTCCTCGCCGCGGCAGCGCGCCGCGTAGGCGGCGGTCAGGCCCTGCGCGAGCGGGCCCAGCGACCAGCCGTCACCCGCGATGTGGTGGAGCACCACCTGGAACACGTGCTCGTCCGGTGCCAGCTCGAACAGCGCGACGCGCAGCGGCACATCGGCCGCCAGGTCGAACCGCCGGGCCTTCGCCTCCGCCATGGCGGCCGGCAGGTCGGACTCGGTGCTCCGGGCCACGAGGAGCCGCGGGCGGGCCGCCTCGACGTCCAGCACCTGCTGGTACGGCACGCCGTCCACCGCCGGGACGACGGTGCGCAGGCTCTCGTGCCGGGCCACCACGTCCGCCACCGCGGCTTCCAGGGCGCGCCGGTCCAGATCCCCGGACAGCCGCCAGGCCAGCGAGATGTGGTAGTTCCCGCCCGCGCCCTCCAGCTGGTGCAGGAACCACAGCCGCCGCTGCGCGAACGACAGCGGGATCACCTCGGGGCGCTCGCGCCGTGCCAGGGCGGCCTGAGCCGGCCCGGCCGCCACCAGGGCGGCGGCCAGGCCGGCCGGGGTCGGTGCCTCGAACAGGGTGCGCAGCGGCATCTCCACGCCGAGTGTCGCGCGGATCCGGGCGGCCAGGCGGGTGGCGAGCAGCGAGTGCCCGCCCAGGTCGAAGAAGCCGTCCTCGACGCCGGCCGACGCCACGCCCAGGACCTCGGCGAACAGCTCGCAGAGCACCTGCTCCTGCGGGGTGCGCGGCGCGCGGCCGGGGGACGCCGGGGCGGGGTCGGGGGCGGGCAGGGCCCGGTGGTCCAGCTTGCCGTTGGCGGTCAGCGGCAGGGCGTCCAGCACGACGAACGCCGACGGCACCATGTGCTCCGGCAGCCGCTCGGCGAGGTGTCCGCGCAGGTCGGCCGGGCGCGGCGTCGCGCCGGAGGCCGGTACCAGGTAGGCGACCAGCCGGGTGTCGTCGGCCCGGTCCTGCCGGGCCAGGACGGCGACCTGGGCGACGCCGGGGTGGCCTGCGAGCGCCGCCTCGATCTCGCCGAGCTCGATCCGGAAGCCGCGCACCTTCACCTGCTGGTCGGCCCGGCCGACGTAGCGCAGGCTGCGGTCGGCGGCCCGGCGCACCACGTCGCCGCTGCGGTACATCCGGGAGCCGGCCGGCCCGAAGGGGTCGGCGACGAACCGCCCGGCGGTCAGGCCGGGGCGGTTCAGGTAGCCGCGGGCCAGCCCGGGGCCCGCGACGTACAGCTCGCCGGGCACGCCCGGGGGCACCGGTCGCAGGCCGTCGTCGAGCACGTACGTCCGCAGGTCCGGGAGGGGCGCGCCGATCCGGCCGGCGGAGGTGCCGGTCCGGTCGAGTGCGGCGTACGTGACGTGCACGGTGGTCTCGGTGATGCCGTACATGTTGACCAGCCGCGGCGCGTCGTCCGGGTGGCGCTCGTACCAGCTCGCCAGCCGGGCGTGCTCCAGCGCCTCGCCGCCGAACACCACCGTACGCAGGGCGAGTTCGCGCGGGTGCTCGGCGTCCTCCGGCATCAGCTGGTAGAAGGCGGACGGCGTCTGGTTGAGCACCGTCACCCGCTCGCGGGCGAGGAGTTCCAGGAAGCGGCCGGGCGAGCGGCTGGTCTCGTGGTCCACGACCACCAGCCGGCCGCCGTGCAGCAGGGCGCCCCACAGCTCCCACACCGAGAAGTCGAAGGAGTAGGAGTGGAAGAGGGTCCAGACGTCGTCGGCGGTGAAGCCGAACAGCTCCTCCGTCGTCCGGAACAGGCGCACCACGTTGCGGTGCGGGACCACCACGCCCTTGGGGTCGCCGGTGGAGCCGGAGGTGTGGATGACGTAGGCGGGGTGGCCGGGGTCGACGGTGATGCCCGGGTCCGTGTCCGGCAGCCCGTCCAGGTCGGTGGCGTCCAGCAGCAGCCGGTCCAGGTGGTCCGCCCCCGCCGGCTCGCCGGTCCGGCTCGTCGTCACGAGCAGCGCGGGCCGGGTGTCCTGGAGCAGGTAGGTGATCCGGGCGGCCGGGTAGGCCGGGTCGACCGGCACGTAGGCGCCGCCGGCCTTGAGCACCGCGAGGACGGCCACGACCAGTTCCGCGGAGCGCGGCAGGGCCAGCGCGACCAGGTGCTCCGGGCCGATGCCCCGGTCGATCAGCGCGTGCGCGAGCCGGTTGGCGCGGGCGTTCAACTCTCGGTAGGTCAGGGTGAGTTCGCCGTCCGTGAGGGCGACCGCGGCCGGCTCGGCCCGGACCTGCCGCTCGAACAGCGCGGTCAGGCTGCTCTCCGACAGGTCCCCGCTCCGGTCGGAGTCGGCCGGGAGCAGCGTGCGGAGCTCGTCGGCGGACAGCACGTCCACCCGGCCGAGCCGTCGGCCGGGGTCGGCGACGACGGCCCGCAGCAGCCGCAGCCACCGGTCGACGATCCCGGCCACGGTGGCCTCGTCGAACAGGTCGGTGCTGTACTCGACCACGCCCGCGAGCCCGTCGGGCTGTTCGGCCAGGATGAAGGTCAGGTCGCACTTGGCCGTCCCGGTGTGCACCAGGTCGGTCGCCACCCGCAGCCCCGGCAGGTCGAAGGTGCCGAGCGGCGCGTTCTGCAACGCGAGCATGGTCTGGAACAGGGGGTGGTGGGCCAGCGTCCGAGCGGGGTTCAGGGCCTCGACCAGGTGCTCGAACGGCACGTCCTGGTGCGCGTACGCGGCCAGTGCGTCGCCGCGCACCCGGCCGAGCAGTTCGGTGAACGACGGGTCCCCGGACAGGTCGGTGCGCAGCACCAGGGTGTTGACGAAGAAGCCGACCAGGTCGTCCAGGGCCTCGTCGGTGCGTCCGGCGATCGGCGTGCCGATCGGGACGTCGCTGCCCGCGCCGAGCTTGCCCAGCAGGGCGGCCAGCCCGGCCTGCAGCACCATGAAGAGGCTGGCGCCGCCGTCCCGGGCGAGGGCGCGCAGGCCCTGGTGCAGTTCGGCGTCGATGCGCATCCGCAGGTGGGCGCCCCGGTAGGACATCGCCGCCGGCCGGGGCCGGTCGAACGGCAGCTCGACCTGCTCGGGCAGGTCCGCGAGCTGCTCGCGCCAGTAGGCCAGTTGACCGCTCAGCAGGCTGTCGGGGTCGGAGCCCTCGCCGAGTAGTTCGCGCTGCCAGAGCGCGTAGTCGGCGTACTGGACGGGCAGCGGTGACCATTCCGGCTTCGCGCCCTCGGCGCGGGCCGCGTAGGCGGTCGTGAGGTCCCGCGAGAGCGGGCCCGTCGACCAGCCGTCACCGGCGATGTGGTGCACCACCAGCAGCAGCACGTGCTCGTCGGCCGCCGTCCGGAACAGCTCGGCGTGCAGCGGCGGTTCCTCGGCGAGTTCGAAGCCGTGCCCGGCCGCCTGCGCCAGCCGGTCCGGCAGCTCGTGTTCGCCGACCTCGGTCACCCGCAGCCGCGGCCGGGCCCCGTCGAGGTCCAGCACCCGCTGGCACGGCACGCCGTCGAACACCGGGAAGACCGTGCGCAGGCTCTCGTGCCGCTCGACCACGTCGGCCAGGGCGGCTTCCAGGGCCCGCTGGTCCAGGCTTCCGGACAGCCGCAGCGCCAGCGGGATGTTGTACGTGGCGCTCGGGCCCTCCATGCGGTGCAGGAACCACAGCCGCCGCTGCGCGAAGGACAGCGGCATCGCCTCCGGCCGCTCGCGCCGCTCCAGCGCCGGGCGCGCCCGGCCCGCGACATCCACCGCCGCGGCCAGTTGGGCCACCGTCGGCGCGTCGAACAGGTCGCTCAGCCGCAGCTCCACGCCCAGCACCGACCGTGCCCGGGCGACCAGCCGGGTGGCCAGCAGGGAGTGCCCGCCGAGGTCGAAGAAGCCGTCGTCCGCGCCGACCTCCGGAACGCCGAGCACCTCGGCGAACAGCCCGGCGAGCAGGTGCTCGGTCGCGGTGCGCGGAGCGCGGCCCGGGTCGGCGGGCTGCCGGTCGGGGGCGGGAAGGGCCCGCCGGTCGAGCTTGCCGTTCGGGGTGAGGGGCAGGGCGTCCAGCACCACGAAGGCCGACGGCACCAGGTGCTTGGGCAGCCGCTCCCGGAGGTGTTCGCGCAGGGCGGTGTCGGTCACCGTGGCACCGGTCTCGGGGACGGCGTAGGCGACCAGCCGGGGCTCCTCCTCGGTGCGCACCACGACGGCGGCCCGGGCGACCTGCGGGTGCTCGGTGAGGACGGCCTCGATCTCGCCGAGTTCGACCCGGAAGCCGCGGACCTTGACCTGGTCGTCGGTGCGGCCGAGGAACTCCAGGTTTCCGGCCGCGTCCCACCGCACCAGGTCGCCGGTGCGGTACATGCGGGAGCCGGCCGGTCCGAAGGGATCGGCGACGAACCGTCCGGCGGTCGGGCCCGGCCGGTTCAGGTAGCCGCGGGCGAGCCACGGGCCGGCGATGTACAGCTCACCCGGCAGACCGGCCGGCAGCGGCCGCAGGGCTCCGTCGAGCACGTACAGCCGGGCGTTGGTGGCGGGCCGGCCGATGACCGGGCGCGGGCTCGACGCCACGGACGCGAGCACCGGATTGACGGTGCACTCGGACGGTCCGTAGAGGTTGAGGCAGGACACCCCCTCGGCTGCCCGCAGCTGCTCCCACAGCCGCTCCGGGACGGCCTCGCCGCCTGCTGCGACCAGCGCCGGGCGCCAGCCGCGGTGGCCCAGCAGCCCGTGGGCGACGAGGACCTGGAGGTAGGACGGAGTCGCCTCGATGTAGTCCAGCCCGCGGCGCGCCGCGTAGTCGACGAAGGCGTCCGGGTCGGTCCAGGTCGCGTGGTCCAGGACGTGCAGCTCGTGGCCCGCGAACAGGGCGAGCAGTTGGTTCCACGACGCGTCGAACGACACCGAGGTGGTCAGGGCCACCCGCAGCCGCTGCCGTTCCCCGAGCACCGCCGGGACGTGCACCTGGCGGAGGTCGGTGAGCAGGTTGAGCAGGCCGCCGTGGGTCGGCGCCACGCCCTTGGGCCGTCCGGTGGAGCCGGAGGTGTGGATGACGTACGCCGGGTGACGCGGGTCGACGGCCACCATCGGGTCGGCCGCGGAGCGGCCCGCCACCAGGGCGGCCGTCTCCGGTTCGTCGAGCACCAGCCGGTCCGCGGGACCGGCCTCGGGCAGGCGCTCCCCGCTGCGGGTGTCGGTGACCACCAGGGCCGGGCGGGCGTCGTCGAGCAGGTACGCGATCCGGGCGGCCGGGTACTCGGGATCGATCGGGACGTGGGCCGCCCCGGTCTTCAGCACCGCGAGGATCGCCACCACCAGGTCGGCCGACCGCGGCAGCGCCACCGCCACCAGCCGCTCCGGGCCCGCTCCCCGCTCGATCAGGGCGTGCGCCAAGCGGTTCGCCCGTACGTCCAGCTCCGCGTACATCAGCGAGAGGTCGCCGCAGACGAGGGCGACCAGCTCCGGGGTCGCCCGCACGTGCTCCCGGAACAGCTCCGGCAGGCTCGCGGCGGGTGCGGCCGCCACCGGCCCGGCACCGAGCGCCGCCACCTCGGTGTGCTCCTCGGCGGTGAGCAGGTCGATCCGGCCCAGCAGTTCGTCCTGGTCGCAGTCCGCGGCCGTGTCCAGCAGCGCGAGCAGCCGCTGCCGGTGGCCGGCGAGGTCGTCGTCGCCGTACGCCTCCGGGGAGCCGTGGAGGCGCAGGAGCGGCGGGTTTCCGTCCCGGTAGTCGAACACCCAGACGGCCAGGTCGGTGGTGGACCCCGACACGAAGTGGTGGACGGAGGCCGGGTGCCCGGCGAAGTCCGGCCGGGAGTTGAAGGCCATGATGTTGACGATCAGCGGGAACGCCGTCCCGATGCTGCCGGGCGCGCCGAGGTCCCGGAGCAGGTCCTCGCTGCGGTAGCGCTCGTGCGCGACGGCCGCGGCGACCTCCTGTGCGACCTGGGCGACGAGTTCCCCCCACCGCATGTCCGGCCGCACGGTCAGCCGCAGCGGCACCACGTTGGACATCGTGCCCGGCACCGACATCAGGTCGCGGTCGGCGCCGCGGCGGGCGGTGACGGGCATGGCGAGCACCACGTCCTGGTTGCCGGTCAGCCGGTGGGCGTAGAGCGCCGTCGCCGCGATCACCACCCGGGACCACCGGACACCGGCCCGTCCCGCCGCGGCCCGCAGGGCGTCCGGGCGGTGCAGTGCCCGCTCGTCGGCCAGCCGCAGGGCGCGGTGCGGGTCGGTCGCGGTGGTGTCGGTGAGCCGGGTCGGGGCGGGCAGGTCGGCGAGGCGCTCCGTCCAGTAGGAGCGGTCGGCGGCGAAGTCGGTGGAGGCGCGGTAGACGGCGTCGCTGTCGACCAGGTCCCGCAGTGGGCCGAACGGGCAGGGCGGCACGGCGCCGCCGCCGGCCAGTGCCGAGTACACCTCGCCGACCCGCTGCCGGAGCATGGAGCTGCTGATCGCGTCCAGCACGACGTGGTGGTAGTTCAGGTACCAGAGGAATTCGGTCGGCGACGCCTTGATCAGCGCGTGCCCGAACAGCGGGTCGCGGGTGAGGTCCAGTGGGCGCATCAGGTCCCGCTGCATCCATGCCATGGCCGCTGCCCGGGGGTCCGGTTCCCCGCTGAGGTCGAGGTGCGCGGGCGCCCAGTCCCAGCTCTCCCGGAGGACCTGGCGCGGGCCCTCGCCGGTGTCGACGAAGGTCACGTGCAGGGCGTCGACCTCGTCGACCACCCGGCGCAGCGCGGTCTCGAACAGGTCCCGGTCCACCGGCCCGTGGATCTCCAGGCACTCGCCGACGCGGTAGCCCGGGATCGCCGTGCGGGAGCTCTGCTCGGCGAGCCAGATCTCGCGCTGGGCGGCTGTCAGGGGAAGGGCGTCACCGTCGCGACGGGACATGGGGGTACCTCCGAAGGTGTGGGCAGGCGTGGTGGCAGGGCGCGCCGGGCCGCGCCGACCGCGGTGGTGTCACGCGGTCGGCGGGCGAGTGGGCGCGGGGTGCTGCGGTCAGGCGGCGGGTTCGCCGGCCTGGAGCTTCCAGAGGGATGCGTAGAGTCCGTGCCGGGCGACGAGTTCGTCGTGGGTGCCCTGTTCGGCGACGATGCCGCCCTTGTCCATGACGTAGATCCGGTCGGCGTGGCGGACGGTGGAGAGCCGGTGGGCGATGATGACCATCGTCCGGTCGGCCGCGAAGCCGCGGAGGGTGCGCTGGATGGCGGCCTCGGTCTCGTTGTCCACGGCGGAGGTGGCCTCGTCCAGGATCACGACGGGCGCGTCCTTGAGGATCGCCCGCGCCAGGGCGATCCGCTGGCGCTGGCCGCCCGAGAGTGCGGCGCCGCGCTCGCCGATCAGCGTGTCGTAGCCGTCCGGCAGCGTCGAGATGAAGGTGTGCGCCTCGGCCATCGCGGCGGCCTCGGCCACGGCCTCGTCCGAGGCCCCGAAGCTGCCGTAGCGGATGTTGTCGGCGATGCTTCCGTCGAAGAGGAACGGGTCCTGGGCGACGAACCCGACGGCGTTGCGCAGGTCCCGCCGCGGCAGGTCGCGCACGTCCCGGCCGTCGAGGAGCACGGCGCCGGAGTCGGCGTCCTGGAAGCGCATCAGCAGCTTGGCGATGGTGGTCTTGCCGGAGCCGGTGGCGCCGACGATGGCGGTGGTCCGCTGGGCGGGGATCGTCAGCGACAGGTTGTCGAGCGCCGGCGGCCGGTCGGGGTAGGCGAAGGTCACGTCGTCGAGGACGATCTCGCCCTGGACCTTCTCGGCTTCGAGCGGTTCGCCGCTGCCGTCGGTCTCGACGGGCAGGGCGTGCAGCCGCTGGACCCGGTCGTAGGAGGTGAGGGTGCGCTGGTACTGGTC
The DNA here is from genome assembly GCF_053610105.1 of Kitasatospora sp. NPDC054939. Classification (NCBI taxonomy): domain Bacteria; kingdom Bacillati; phylum Actinomycetota; class Actinomycetes; order Kitasatosporales; family Streptomycetaceae; genus Kitasatospora; species Kitasatospora sp. NPDC054939. The sequence goes on from NZ_JBSGXP010000067.1 coordinate 28,032, forward strand.
GGCGATGCCGCCGAGCCGGCTCATCCGCATCAGCAGCATCTGGGGCAGCCCGATCAGTGGGCTGAACACCTCGAAGCGCAGGGTGCCGTTGAGCACCGAACGGCCGCCGATCAGCAGGGTGCCGGCCATCGAGGCGGTGGTGCAGGCGCGGACGGTCTCGGCGTGGCGGATCGTGCTCCGGTCGGTCTGCCGGTTGCTCTCCTGGGCGGCTTCGCTCAACTCGTCGATGCGTCCGGCCTCGTAGTCCTCGGTGCAGAAGCTCTTGACGGTGGCGCCGGCCTCCAGCGAGTTGATCACCTGGCTGCCCAGCCTGGCGCGGCGCTCGCCGGAGACCGCGTAGTCGGCCGCGACCTTCTCCTGGTGGTGCAGCGAGAGCCAGGCGACGACCGGGATGGGCAGGAACGCGATCCAGGCGATCTGCGGTGCCAGCAGCAGGAACGCCGGCACCAGCAGGGCGAGGCTGGTGCCCAGTTGCAGCACGTCGTTGGCCGGGCCGGCGAAGAAGGCGCCCAGCTGGCCGACGTCGTCGGTGAGGGCGCCGGCCACCCGGGTGGTCCGCTCACCCTCCAGGTGCGCCAGTTCGAGGTGCTGGACGTGCTGGTACGTACGGCTGCGCCAGTCGTGCTCGATGTCCTGGCCGAGTCGGCGCCACTGGAGGTTCGAGGAGTACGAGAGGCCCGCCACGGCGGCACAGGCGAGCGCCACCATCCCGGCCAGGCCCCAGAGTTGGGCAGACGCGGTGGTGAGGCCCAGGCCGACCAGCGGCGCCGCCTCGCCCTTGATGAGGACCAGCCCGGTCCAGCCGAGGAAGGTGCCGAGCGCCATCTCCGAGACCTGGCAGGCGACGGACAGTGCGGCGGCCCGGTAGAGCCGCCGCCGGTGCGGCCCGACGATCTCCAGCAGGGGGTGGCGCGCGGCTCCGGCCCCGCCCGCGTCCCGGGCGGTGTCGACCGCCCCCTGCCAGGCCTTCCGGACCACGGCCGCGGTCGCGGCCGCGATCCCGCCGACTGCCACCAGCTGCTTGCTCAGCGCCGACCCGCGGACCAGGGCGGCGCCGGCCGCCACCCCGCCGCCGACGGCGAGGACGGGGCGCACGACGAGGCCCCGGTCCGGTCGTGCGGCCGGTTCGGCGGCCGGACGGGCCGGCGGCGCCGGGGGTCGCGTCCTGGCCGGCCCCTGCGCGACCAGGGCGACCGCCCGGCGCATGATCCGGCCGATCTCCGCGGCGGGTACCCGGACGTCGTGTCGGACGAGGACGCCACCGGTGACCGGGTTGGCCTGGGCCGCGGTGATCCCGGGGACGCGGCGCAGGGCCGCGGCGAGGACTTCGGCCGTCCTGGGCCGCCCGATCACCAGTTTGACGTCCCAGCGCTGGCGGCCCGGAATGACCGAGCGCGGGCTCGCGCCCGAATCCACGGGGCCGAATCCGGCTGCGGCACCCAGCAGAGATGGCATGTGTACGATCACCTGTTTGCGGAGGTCGCGGGTAGTCCGTCGACGGGCACGGCAAAGTTCTGCGCACGGCGGATTACTGCGACGGAGTGGAATTCCGACGGAAGGAGGGGTGCGACCGAAAGGCCCACGGCCGACCGCCGCGTCGGCACGTCCCCCGGGAATCTGCCGGAGGACGCGCCCAGGCGGCGGGCCGGGCCGCGATTGGAGGGTCAGTGCGCCTTGCCGGGGCCGACCCCGGCGGCCGCCCGGATCTTCGGGGTCCTGGCCTCGCCCTCGACCCGGCCGGCGGCATCGCCCTTCTCGCCGTTGGGGGCGTCGCCCGTCTCGCCGTTCGAGGCCGCGCTCTCGGCGGGCCGGTGGCCGTCACCGGAGGCGAGCTGCGCCGCCACCATGTCGGCAGCCACCTCGGCCGCGAGGTCGTGGATGTTCTCCCCGGCCTCATGGGCCGCCTTCTTCACCTCCATGACGACACCGACGGAGGTCTTGACGACACCGCGCACCAGCGGCTTGAGGAGACGCTTGGCCAGTGGCGCGACGATGAGACCGATCAGGAACGGCGGAACGACGGGCGGCATGATGCTCCAACCTCTCTACGCAGACGTACGACAGGAGACCCCGGGTGCTGCGAACTCCGGAGCGCGCACAGCGGGACGGACGGAAACACCCGTTTCCGGAATTCTCGATTCCCGTGCCGGATTACCTGCCGGGTCGAATTCCTCTCGACGGGGCGCACCGCCCGTTCCTCGATCACCGTAGTCCAGGCATGTCCATCGAGGCCAAACAGTCCGGCCGGTTTCACTCATGCGAGTGCTCTCCACGTTCCGACCGCCACGGATTGCCGGAGAACCACCCACCGGGCGAATCACTTTCACTATTTACCTATTACCAGAGATCGCCTTCATGGCGGCTGCCGAGTTCGCGCGCCACCCTCCGGCGCAGGGCCGGGAACGGCAGCGCGCCGCCCCCCAGCACCGCCTCGTGGAAGGCCCGCACGTCGAACCCGCCACCCAGCTCCGCCTCGGCCCGCGCCCGCAGCCCGCCGAACTCCAGGTAGCCGGCACGGTAGGACAGCGCCTGCCCGGGCAGGTCCGTGGCGTAGCGCAGCAGGTCCGAGGCGATCTGGCCGTCCGCCTCGGTGGAGTTGGCACGCATGAAGTCCCGCGCCTGCTCCAGGTCCATCGTCCCCAGGTTGAGCCCGGTGTCGACGACCAGTCGCTGCGCGGTGAACCGCTCCTGGGCGAGGCGCCCGTAGGCGTCCCACGGGTCCTCGTAGAGGCCCATCTCCCAGCCGAGGCCGGCCGCGTACTCGGCCCAGCCCTCGTTGAACGCGCCGAACTCGGCCACCTCGCGGCGAAGTTGTGGCAACTCCCGGTTCTCCGCCTGCCGGGCGAGGTGGAAGTGGTGCCCCGGCGCCAGCTCGTGGTGGATCAGGGAGGCCGAGCCCAGCAGGGACCGCCGCTCCAGGTCCGAACCGTTGTAGCGGTAGCGCCCGACCGGGTCCGCCGCGGTCGGCGCCTCGTAGTACCCGAACGTCATCCCCGGCTCCAGCGCCGGATCCAGCCGCGCCAGCCCGTACGGAGCCTGCGGCAGCACGGCGAACCAGCGCGGCAGCACCGGGGCCAGCCGTTCGAGGTGGCCGCGGTAGCGCGCCTCCACCTCCTGCGGCGTCCGGGCGTGCAGCCGGGGCTCGGTCCGCAGCCGCTCGTGGAACTCGGCCTCGGAGCCGTGGAAGCCCAGCGCCGCGCGCACCTCCCGCATCCGCTCGGCGAGTTCGCCGCACTGCTCCCGGCCGAGCTCGTGCAGCCGCTCGGGCGCGGTGTCGCCCCCGGAGTGGGTCCGGACGAAGTCCCGGTACGCCTCCTCGCCGCCCTCGTACCGTGCCCAGCCGACCTCCTGCGGCGCCGCACGCCGGTAGGCCGGATCGTCGAGGACGGCGAGCAGCCGGTCGAAGGCCGGTGCCACGTCGTCCTCCACCAGCCGCCGTACGCCGTCCCGGAGCTGTCCGCGCCCGGCCGGCCCCAGCCCGCCGAGCCGGTCCCCGTCCACCTCCACCCGGCTCGTCACCGAGGCCCGCAGGCCCGCGACGGTGGCGCGCGCTCCGGCCAGGGCGGGTGCCGGCACCCGGAAGCCGCGCGCCGCCTGCCCCGCCACCTTGGCGCCGATCGAGCCGACCACCCGGGCCAGCTCGCGCACCAGCGCCACGTACCGCTCGGCGTCCGCCCGTTCGACGAAGCGGAAGGGGCGCAGCACCGCGTCGGTGTACAGCGACAGCGGGAACAGCCGGTACGGCGTCGCGGCGGGCGTCAGCCAGTAGCAGCGGTGCGCCCGCAGCTCCTGCTCGGCCAGTCCGGCCAGGAAGGCGGCGGTGTCGGCGTCGGCGCCGGGCAGCTCCGCGCCGTCGTGCGCGCGGACCCGGCCGAGGACGTCCTCGGCGAGCCGCGCCCGCTCCTCGGCCTCGGCGAGCGACGCGCCCGGCAGCGTCTCGACCGCAAGCCCCTGGCGGACCCTCAGCATCGGGTCGCGCGCCAGCAGGAACTCCCAGTAGTGGTCGGCCGCACGACTGATCCCCCGGCCCGGTTCGTTCGTCCTCATGCCACCATCCTGGCGACGACCGGCCACGGGGCGGCCCGGACCAGGAGACACCGACCGCGACACCCCTCGAAAGGGTGAATCGTGACCGCTCCTCCCGGCCGCCGCCCGCGGCTCCCGGCCGGGCCGCCGGGCCGCTCCGCGCGTCCGGCCGGGCCGCCGTCGCCTCGCCGCGGCCGGCACCGGTGGCACCATGGCGCCCATGCCCCGACGCACCCTGCCGGTCGCCCCGGCGGCCGTCCTCACCGCCTCGGCCGTCGCGCTGAGCGGCTGCAGCGGCGTCGCCACCTCCTCGACGACCACGCCCCTGGTGGACCGCGGGACCGTCCGGATCGCCGGGTCCAGCGAGACGCCCAGCTTCGACCCGTACTCCACCTTCGGCGCCGGCCAGGCCCGCTACGCCTACGACTCGCTGGTCAACGTCGCTCCCGACGGCACCCTGGTCTCCGGCCTCGCCACCTCGTGGCAGGCCACCACCACGGCCGCCTTCACCCTCCGGCCGGGTATCACCTGCTCCGACGGCACCCCGCTCACCGCCTCCGCCGTGACGCGGGCGCTCGACCACGCGGGCGACCCGGCCCACCGACTGCCCGGCGCCCGGACCGTCCTGCCGAACGTCCCCTTCACCACCACTGCCGACGACCGGACCGGCACCGTGTCCGTGACCACCGCAGCGCCCTTCCCGTTCCTGACCCGCACCCTCGGCCTGCTGCCGATCGTCTGCCCCGCCGGCCTCGACCGGCCCGGGTCGCTGGAACGCGCCACCCACGGCACCGGCCCGTACGTGCTCACCCGCTACTCCCCCGGCGGGCCCTACGAGTTCACCGTCCGCGAGGGCTACACCTGGGGCCCGGCCGGGGCGACCACCGCCGAACCCGGCCTGCCGGCCCGGATCGTCCTCTCGGTGGTGCCCCAGGCGTCCACCGCCGCGAACCTGCTGCTCACCGGCGGCATCGACATCGCGGGCGTCAACGGGCCCGACCGCGCCCGACTCGCCGGCCACGGCCTGACCACCTCCGACGTGGCGACCGTGGTCGGGCTGACCTTCTTCAACCAGCGCCCCGGCCGCGCCCTCGCCGACCCGGCGCTGCGCCGCGCCCTGGTGTCCGCGCTCGACCGCCAGGGCCTCGCCAACGTCGCCGTCGGCGGCACCGGCCGGCCCGCCACCGACTTCGGTGCCGAGGGATCCCTCTGCCACGCCGACCTCGCCGCCTCCCACCTGCCCGCACAGGACGCCGCCGAGGCGCTGCGCTCGGCCGGCTGGACCCGCGACGGCGCCGGCCCGCTGACCAAGGACGGCCGGCCACTGCGGTTGCGTCTGATCACCAGCCCGGACCTCGGCCCGACCCTGCCGTCCGTCGCCGAGCTGATGGCCCACACCTGGACGGCGCTCGGCGCGGACGTCACGCAGGTCACCGAGAGCCTGCCCGCCCTCGCCAACGCCATGTACCGGAGCGGTGACTTCGACATCGTGGTCGGCAGCACCCCGGGCTTCGCCCTGCCGGTCGGCTTCGTCCCGTTCTTCTCCGGCCCCACCCCCGCCCAGGGCCTCAACTTCGCCGGTGTGGCCAACCCCGAGTACGACGCCCTGGTCACCCGGGCGCTCCACGAGGCCGACACCGCCGGCTGCGACACCTGGAACCGGGCCGCCGCCGCGCTCCTCCGCTCGGCCGACGCCCTGCCGATCGCCGACGGCCGGAGCACCGTCTACGGCCACCGCACCGCCTTCGCCACCACCTTCGGCGGCGGGATCGTCCCCACCAGCATCCGCCTCCACCGGTGACCGGGGGACCCACCGTGCCCGCACCCCCGCTGCTGCGCCACCCCTGGACCGCGTTCCTCGGCCGCCGCACCGCCCGGCTGCTGCTCTCCCTCGCCGTCGTGCTCACCGCGTCGTTCGCGATGATCCGCCTCGTGCCCGGCGATCCGGTCCGCGCCGCCCTCGGGGTCGACGCCGACCCCGCCCTGGTGGCGGCCCACAGGCACAGCCTCGGGCTCGACGCGCCCTTCCTCGCCCAGTACCGGACCTACCTCGACGGCCTGCTGCACGGCGACCTCGGCACCTCGCTGGTCACCGGCACGCCGGTCGCCGAGCTGGTCCGCACCCGGCTGCCGGCCACCCTGGAGATCGCCGGACTCGCCTTCCTGGTCACCCTCGCCGTCGCCCTGCCCTGCGGTCTGCTGGCCGCCGTCCGCACCCGCGACGGGCGGCATCCGCGCACCGAACTGGCGTTCACCGTGGTCACCGCCGGCGTGGCCGGAGTACCGGACTTCGTCCTGGCGGCCGGGCTCACCGCGCTGCTGGCCGTCGGCCTCCACCTGCTGCCGGTGGCCGGAGCGGCGGGCGCCGGATCCTACGTGCTGCCCGTCCTGGCACTCGCCCTCGCGCCGACGGCCGTCCTGGCGCGCATCGTCCGGGTCGAGGCGCTGAGGGTGCTGGGCGAGGACTACCTGCGCACCGCCCGGAGCAAGCGGCTGTCCCCCGCCCGCCGCTACCTGCGGCACGCGGCGCCCAACACGGCCACCGCCGCGCTGACCGTCGCCGGGAGCCTGCTGCCCGGCGTGATCGCCGGCACGGTGCTGGTCGAGAAGGTGTTCGCCTGGCCCGGCATCGGATCGGCCCTGGCCCAGTCGGTGGCGACCCAGGACTACCCGGTGATCCAGGCCATGGTGCTGGTCCTGGGCACCACCGTGCTGCTCTGCGGCCTCCTGGTCGACGTGCTGCTCGCCCTGCTGGACCCCCGCTCGACGATCCGGGAGAGCTGAGGCCCTCATGCACCTTCTGCCGGTCGGTCTTAGCCGGTGCCCGCGCTCGCCGATGGCCTGGACCGCGGCGGCCATGCTCGCCTCGCTGCTGGTGCTCGCGCTGGCCGGCCCCCTGCTGTGGGGGTCGGCGGCCGGCCGCCCCGACCCCTCGGCGGTGCTGCAGGGCCCGTCCGCGGCACACCCGTTCGGCACCGACAACCTCGGCCGGGACGTGCTCGCCCGGGTCCTGGCCGCCACCCGCCCCTCCCTGCTGCTCGCGCTGGCCGCGACCCTGCTCGCCGCGAGCAGCGGCGTCCTGCTCGGCGCGGCCACCGCCGTCGTCGGCCCCCGCACCCGTCGGTGGCTCGGCGCGCTGATCAACCTGCTGCTCGCCTTCCCGGCGCTGCTGGTCGCCCTGTTCCTCGCGGTCGTGTTCGGCGCGGGCGCCGCCGGGGCGGTGCTCGCCCTGGCCGTCGCGGGCGTCCCCGGCTTCGCCCGGCTCGCCCAGACGCTCGCCGCCGCCGTGGCCGGCACCGACCACCTGGCCGCGGCCCGCGTCCTCGGCCTGCGCCGGCACCGGCTGCTGTGGCGACACGTGCTGCCCAACATCGCCGAACCGCTGCTGCTCAGCACCACCACGGCGGCGGGCACGGCGCTCGTCGCGCTCTCCGGGCTGAGCTTCCTCGGCCTGGGCGTCCAGCCGCCCGCCTACGACTGGGGGCAGCTCCTCAACCAGGGGCTCGACCGCATCTACGCCCAGCCGCTGCCCGCCCTCGCCCCCGGCCTGGCCGTCCTCTACGCGGCCATGGCCTTCCAACTCCTCGGCGAGGTCCTCGCAGGCCGCGCCGCCCGGCGCAGCCCGGCCCCCCGGACGTCCCCTCCGCCGATCGCACCATGGGGGTCCCCCCGGCCGATGGGGGCACCTCCCGGCCGTCAGGCTGGGGGCGCCGGGGGAGGGCCCGCCGACGGCGGCCTCGTGCTCCAGGTCGAGGACCTGAGCGTCGAACTCCCCACCCCGGACGGGGTGATCCGGCCGGTGCGCGGCGTGAGCCTGTCGCTGCGCCCCGGCGAGATCGTCGGGCTCGTCGGCGAGTCCGGCTCCGGCAAGTCGCTCACCGCGCTCGCCATCGCCGACCTGCTCCCGGACCGGGCCCGGATGACCCGGCGGACCCTGCGCCTGCTCGGCGCCGACCTCGCCGCCATGACGCCCGGGGAACGCGACCGCCACCTCGCCACCGCTCTGGCGACGGTCTTCCAGAACCCCGCCTCCGCGCTCAATCCGTCCCTGCGGATCGCCACCCAGCTCACCGAGACCGTCCGCGCCCACCGCGGCGCGAGCAGGGCGCAGGCCGCCGCGGAGGCCGCCGAGGCGCTGCGCCGGGTCGGCCTTCCCCCCGCGCTGCTGCGCTCGCGCCCCCACCAGCTCTCCGGAGGCCAGCGCCAGCGCGTGATGATCGCGTCCGGGCTGATGCTGCGGCCGCAGCTGGTCATCGCCGACGAGCCGACGACCGCACTCGACGTCACCGTGCAGCGGCAGATCACCGGCCTGCTCGCCGACCTCCGGCGGGAGACCGCCGCCGCCGTCCTGTTCATCAGCCACGACGTCGCGCTGGTCGGCGAGTTCTGCGACCGTGTCCTGGTGATGTACGCGGGCACCGTCGTCGAGGCCCTGCCCGCCGACCGGCTCCCCGACGGCGCCCGGCACCCCTACACCCGGGCCCTGGTCGCCTCGGTGCCGGACCTCACCGCGGACCGCGACCGCCCGCTGCCGACCGTGGAGGGCGCACCCCCCGACCTGCTCGCACCCGCCCCCGGCTGTCCGTTCGAGCCCCGCTGCCCGCGCCGCCACGACCGCTGCGCCGAGCAGGCCCCGCCACTGGAGGACCTGGACGCGGTCCACCGGGTCTCGTGCTGGAACCCGGTACCGGTGGGGGTGGAGGTGGCCGCGTCATGACCGCCCTTCAGGTCTGCGACCTCACCGTCCGCCACCACGGCCCGCGCGGCCCGGTCGCCGCCGTCGACGGCGTCTCGCTGGAGGTCCCGTCCGGCAGCACGCTCGGGCTGGTGGGCGAATCCGGCTCCGGGAAGTCGAGCCTGGCCCGCGCGATCGTCGGCCTCGTCCCCGTGCACGGGGGCCGGGTCCTGCTCGACGGCCGGGAGGTCCGGGTCCGCACCGTCCGCGACCGGCGCAGGCTCGGCCGCCTGGTCCAGGTCGTCCTCCAGGACCCGGACACCGCACTGGACCCGAGGATGACGGTCCGCCGGACGCTCGCCGAGGCGGCCACCGTCTTCCACCGGCTCGACCGGCAGGCCCGGGCCGACCGGGTCACCGGGCTGCTCGAACTCGTCGGCCTCGACCCCCGGCTCGCCGACCGCCTGCCGCGGGAGCTGTCCGGCGGCCAACGCCAGCGGGTCGCCGTCGCCCGCGCCCTGGCCGTCGGACCGGGCCTGCTGATCGCCGACGAGATCACCTCGGCGCTCGACGTCTCGGTACAGGCGGCCCTCCTCAACACGATCCGCGACCTCCAGCGGCGGCTCGGCCTGACCATGCTGTTCATCGGCCACAACCTGCCCGCGGTCTGCCACGTCTCCGACACGGTGGCGGTCATGCGGCACGGCCGGATCGTCGAGACCGCCGCCACCGACGCCCTCCTGCACGCACCGCACCACCCGTACACCCGGACGCTGCTCGCCTCCGTACCGAGCCTGAGGGGCCCCCGATGACCATCCGCCCACCGGACGCCGTCGTGGTCGGCGCCGGCGTGATCGGCGCCGCCGTCGCCCTGGAACTCGCCCGCACCGGGCGGCGGGTGCTCGTCGTCGACAAGGCCGGCGCCGTCGGCCACGGTTCCACCAGCGCCTCCAGCGCGATCATCCGGTTCAACTACTCCACCTTCGACGGCGTCGCCACGGCCTGGGAGGCCCGGCACCTCTGGACGTCCTGGCCCGACCACCTGCGGCTCACCGGCCGCCGCCCGCTCGCCGCCTTCCACCGCACCGGCGCCGTGCTGCTCGACTCCCCGAACGCCGAGCCCTCCGCCGTCACCGCCCTGTTCGACCGCGCCGGCGTCCCGTACGAGCGCTGGGACGCCGCCGCGCTGCGCCGGCACCTGCCCGGGATCGACGCCGGGCGGTACTGGCCGCCGAAGCCGGTGGACGACGACGCCTTCTTCGCCGGACCGACCGGCGAGCTCGGCGCCCTGTTCACCCCGGACGCCGGGTTCGTCGACGATCCCCAGCTCGCCGCCCAGAACCTCGCGGACGCGGCGGCCGAGCTGGGCACCCGCTTCCTGTTCCACGCCACCGTGGCCGCCGTCGACCGGACCGCCGACCGGGTGAGCGGCATCCGGCTCGCCGACGGCACCCGGATCGCCGCACCGGTCGTGGTCAACGCCGCAGGGCCGTGGTCCGGAGCCCTCAACCGGTTGGCGGGCGCCGGGGGCGACTTCACCATCGGCGTGCGCCCGATGCGCGAGGAGGTCCACCAGGTCCCCGCTCCGAGCGACTCCGCCGCCGGTCCCGTCGTCGCCGACCTCGACCTCGGCACCTACCTCCGACCGGCCCCCGGCGGCCGCCTCCTGGTCGGCGGCACCCAGCCGGACTGCGACCCGCCCGAGTGGATCGACGACCCGGACCGGGCCGACCCCCGCCCCACCGCCCGGCGCTTCCACAACCAGGTGACCCGGGCCGCGCGCCGCTTCCCGGCGATCGGCGTCCCCAACCGGCCCCTCGGGATCGCGGGCGTCTACGACGTCGCCGACGACTGGACCCCGATCTACGACCGGACCGCCCTCGACGGCTGGTACGTCGCCATGGGCACGAGCGGCAACCAGTTCAAGAACGCCCCACTGGTGGGCCGCTACCTGGCGACCCTGATCGACCGGGTCGAGGCCGGCCACGACCACGACGGCGACCCGGTCCGCCACCGCTGCGAGCACACCGGCACCGTCGTGGACCTGGGCGCCTTCTCCCGCCGCCGCCCCGTCCGGACCGGCTCCGCGCGCACGGTCATGGGCTGATCACCCGCAGGTCCCGCACCAGGTCATCGACGACACCGACCACGAACCCGGGCGCCTCGCGCGGGAAGTCGTGGCCGGTCCCCTCCGGCGTGTACACCAGCCGGGACGCCGACGACGCCGCCAGGTACCGGACCCTGGTCCGCAGGTAGAAGCGGCTGATCCGCTCGGCCTCGACCGCGTCCCGGGCGCCGGCCAGCACCGCCTCACCGCCGATGAGGTCCCGGGGTATCACCAGCACCAGTGGCAGGTCCCCGAGATCCCCGTCGTACACCACGGTCTCCCAGCCCACCCGCGCCAGCCCGGACGGCGACAGCTCGGCGAAGACCGACGCGGCGGCGCAGCCCTGCCCGGTCCGGCTTCCGGGGCTTCCGGGTGCACCGAACAGCTGCCGCACCGCCGTCAGCAGGAAGCCGCGGCGCATCCCCGCGACCAGCCGGTTGGTCGGCGCGAACGCGATCACCTCCAGCGGAGTCGGGTCCAGCAGCACCAGCCCGGCCACCAGATCCGGCCGACGCCTGGCCACGTTCGCGACCAGTAACCCTCCGAAGGAATGGCCGACGAACACGAAAGGGGCCCGCTCCCCCGCCGCCTCCAGCGCTGCCGGCAGCTCCTCCGCCTCGGCCGCCGTCGTCCGCGGGAAGGGCCCGACATCGCTCCAGCCCGTCCCGAAGCGGTCGACCAGCACCGACCGGGCGCGGGCCGACAGCATCCTGTGCAGTTCCCGGAACTCCGCACCGGGGGCGTGCCCGCCGGGCACCCAGACCACCGTCGGCCCGCCCGCGGCCTCCCCCTCGCCCAGGATGTGCATCCGGTGGCCGCCCACGTCCACCAGCCGCCCCGGCGGCGGATTCACCCGCGCCTCCCGGGCCACCAGCAGCAGGTGACGAGCGGCCCCCGCCGCCAGCAGCACACCGACGGCCATCACCAGACCACCGAGCGCCACCGCCCAGGCCGCCCCCACCCCGAGCAGCGCGCCACCCACCCCCACCACCAGCACCGCGACCAGTACCCCGAGCCAGTCCCGGCTCAGCGCTGCGAGCAGGAGGCCCGCCATGCGTCCGTCCCGTCGCATCGGCCCTCCGCAACGGCACTCGACAACCGATCCCTGCCAGTGTCATCCCCCCGTTCACCCGGCACAACGCAGGGCCGTCCCCGGCCATCGCCCGACCGCCCCCGGCGGCTCCCGTGTCACGTCGCAGCGCCGGCCGTTCACGGACGAGTGAACTCCCGGCCGCCGGCTGGCCCATCGGCTGCCGCGAACGCCAGCATGGGCGGCATGACCACCACGTACCCCCGAGCCGAGCGGGCCTCCCGGGCCCGGGAGGCCGAAGCCCAGCTCGCCGCCACCGGAATCGACGGAGTGGTGTTCGGCTGGGTCGACAACGCCGGGCTCACCCGGGTGAAGTCCGTTCCGCTCGCCCAGCTCGAACACGCCGCCGAGTACGGTGTCGGCGCCGTCCCCTGCTTCGACGTCGCCCTGGTGGACGACACCTTCACGACGACGCCTTCGAGCACCGGCCCGGTGGGCGACCTGCGGCTCGTCCCCGACCTCGACCGGCTCACCCCGCTCGCCGCCCAGCCCGGCTGGGCCTGGGCCCCGGCCGACCGCTACACCCAGGACGGCACCCCGCACCCCGGCTGCCAGCGCCACTTCGCCCGCCGGGTCACCGAGGCCGTCGAACGGCGCGGGCTCTCGGTGCGGGCCGGGATCGAGATCGAGTGGGTGGTGGCCGACGCCGCCGGGGCCCCCGCGACGACCGGCCCCGCGTACGGGATGACGCGCTTCGTCGAGCACTCCGACTACCTGCGGGAGGTGCTGCGCGCCCTCACCGCCCAGGGGTTGGCCGTGCTCCAGCTCCACCCCGAGTACGGCGCCGGGCAGTTCGAGGTCTCGGTCGCCGCCGAGGGGCCGGTCGAGGCGGCCGACACCACGATGCTGGTGCGCCACACCGTCCGGGCCGTCTCCGCCCGGCACGGCCTGCGGGTCTCGTTCGCACCCGTCTTCACCGAGGGCGCGATCGGCAACGGCGCCCACCTGCACCTCAGCCTCTGGCGAGCGGGCCTGAACCTCGGGCACGGCGGCCCCGGCCGCCACGGTCTGCACCCCGAGGCCGAGCAGTTCCTCGCGGGCGTCCTGGCCGAGCTGCCCTCCCTGCTCGCCCTCGGCGCACCCAGCGCCGCCTCCTACCTGCGGCTGGTCCCCTCCCACTTCGCCGGGGCCTACCGCTGCTGGGGCCTGGAGAACCGTGAGGCGGCACTGCGTCTGATCACCGGCTCCACGGCCCGGCAGGCCAACGCCGAAGTCAAGTGCTTCGACGCCGCGGCCAACCCGTACCTGGTTATCGGCGGCGTGCTGGCCGCCGGACTCGCAGGCCTGGACGCCGGCCTGCCCCTCCCGCCCGAGACCACGAGCGACCCCGCCGCCCTCGACGCCGCCGAGCGCCTCCCGGCGAGCCTGCCGGAGGCGGTCGACGCGTACGAGAAGTCCGCACCGCTGCGGCGGGCACTCGGCCCCGAGCTGTACGAGACCGTGCTGGCCGTCCGTCGGGCGGAGGCGGAGGTGTTCGCGATGCACACGGACGCCGAGCTCATCGAGGCCGTCCGCTGGCGCTACTGACGAGCTCCGGCTCCACTCCGCCGGCTCCCCGGCGGCGGGTCTCCGATCGACCCCCCCCCCGGGAGCCCCAACGAAAACACCCAGCAGGGGCCCCCGGACGGGCCGGGCCGTTATGAGTCGGTTAGGGGGCACCCGGTTGC